>NZ_PDEQ01000012.1 GCF_002554795.1 Longibacter salinarum
GCCTGTTCAGGTGACCAAGGCACACGCCTTCGGGCCTGCGCGCCTCGTGTACCACTGGGCGATCGGCGAAGAGCGGCCCTGGCGCCTGGTGACCAACGCCCCCTCGCCGAGCGCGGTGCTCCGGCACTACCGCACTCGGATGTGGATCGAAGAGCTCTTTGGGGACTGGCAAGGGGGCCGCTTTCAACTGCATCGCACGCGGCTGCAGGCCCCGGAGCGCATCGCGAGGCTCGTCCTTGTACTCAGCCTCATCTACGTCTGGCTCATCGCCGTCGCAAGCGCCGTCGTCAAACGAGGCGACCGATGCTCCGTGGACCGATCCGACCGACGGGACCGAAGCTACCTTGCAATCGGCCTGCGATGGATCCGGCGATGTTTGCAGAACGACGCCCCCATCGACATGCGATTTACCCCCTATTTTTGAAAACTGTCCGGTAGCTAGCTGTGAACGTTGAACCCTGAACTCTGAACCCTGAACGCTGAACTTTGAACCGTAACCGTTTTCCTCTACCTTACGTCTGATGTTTGTAAGCGGCATCTTTATTTATCGTACCGCACCTTTCCCTAATCATCGTTGAATCATGCATTTCGCTAACCGACTGGCGTGGGCCGTCCTCGCGCCATTAGTTTGCCTCGTTCTTGCCGCCGGTGCGCCGGATGCGCAAGCCGCAACGCCGGATACGACCGGCACGTCCTTCTCCGTCCCCGTCGAGTATCACACACTCGACAACGGACTGAAGGTGGTGGTTTCGGAAGACCATACTGCTCCCACCGCTGTCGTTGCGGTCTACTACAACATCGGCTTTCGCATCGAGCCCCGCGATCGCACCGGCTTCGCTCATCTCTTCGAACACATGATGTTTCAGGGCTCGGAGAACCTGGGCAAAATGGAGTTCGTCAAGCTCGTCCAGAGTAACGGAGGCATCCTCAATGGCTCGACGCGCTTCGACTTCACGAACTACTTCCAGGTCGTTCCCTCGCACAAGCTCGAGACCATGCTCTGGGCCGAGGCGGACCGGATGCGCAGCCTCAAAGTGACGCAGGCCAACCTCACCAATCAGCAGGGCGTCGTCAAAAACGAGGTCAAGGTGAACGTCCTGAATCGTCCGTACGGTGGCTTCCCATGGCTGGACATGCCGCAGTACGCCAACGAGAACTGGTTCAACGCGCACAACTTCTACGGAGACCTTGAGGACCTCGAAGCAGCGACGCTGGACGACGTGCAGTCATTCTTCGACTCCTACTACGCACCCAACAATGCCGTTGTGGTGATCGCTGGAGACGTTGACCCGAAGGAGACGCTGAACATGGTCGAAGAGTACTTCGGCGACATCCCCTCGCGCGAACGACCGGACATGCCGGACATCAGCGAGCCGCGCCAGACGAAGGAAAAGCGATTCACGAAAGTCGACTCGCTGGCGCAGCGCCCGGCGGTAGCGTTCTCTTACCACATGCCCGAGCGCAACACGCCGGAATACTATGCGATGGGCCTGATCGACCAGATTCTCGTTCAGGGCAACGACAGCCGGCTGTACCGCAAGCTGGTACCGGAGCGCGGACTGACCGGCAATGTGAGCGGCGGCATCAACCAGCTTGGCAACATGTTCAATTACAACGGGCCGATGCTGTGGACCGCGTCGCTCATCCACGACCCCAGCGTGTCGCCCGACACCGTCATGCAGGCGGTGGACACAGTCATCAAGCCGCTTCGCACAGAGCTCGTCGACGAGGCTGTGCTCGACCGCGCTCGCGTCAAGATGAAGTCGCAGCTCTTCGACACGCTGACGCAGTTTGGCGGCTTCGGGCGAGCAGATCTGCTGGCCTCGTTTGCGCTCTTCGACGACGACCCCTCGCGCATCAACGACATCCTCGCGCAGTTCGATCAGGTGACGCCGGAGCTGATTCGATCGACCGCGCAGGAATACCTCCGTCCCACGAACCGCACGGTGCTGGTTCTGGAAGCCGGAGCCGGAGCAGGCGATTCGGCCCAGTCATCCAACTAGACGTGGCCGTCTGATCCGTTTCCACACCCCACCGTCGTCTCCTCTCTGTATTCGCTTTTCCATCATGTCTCGATTTGTCGTTTCACTATTGTCCGTTCTCCTCGCGGCCTTCCTCGTCGCCGCTCCATCCCAGGCGCAGGAGCAACCGCCACCCGGAGGTGAACCTAAGCCGTTCTCCGTTCCCGAGCGTACGTCGCTTACCCTAGATAATGGGATGCAGGTCACGTTCGTCGAATATGGGAACGTCCCGAAAGTCACTCTCGCCGCCGTCGTGAGCGCCGGGAACGTCAACGAAGGTCCAGAAGAAGTCTGGCTCAGCGACCTGCTGGGCGACCTCATCTCGGAGGGCACAACCACGCGGACGAGCGCCGAGATTTCCGCGGAAGCCGCACGCATGGGCGGCGAGATCAACATCGGTGTCTCCCCGGACCGCACGCGCCTGACGACCGATGTCCTCTCGGAGTTCGCTCCGGATGCTGCCCGCCTCATGGCGGATCTGCTGAAGAACCCGAGCCTGCCGGAAGAAGAGCTGACCCGCCTGAAGCGTGACCGTATACGCCAGCTTTCGGTGCAGCTCTCGCAGCCGCAGCAGCAGGCATTCGCCGAGTTTCGCAAGGTACTCTACAGTGACGATCACCCGTACGGTCGCGTCTTTCCCGAGCAGAGCATGCTGGAGGCCTACACCATCGACGATGTCGAGCGCTTCTACGCAGAGAACTTCGGGGCGCAGCGCACGCATCTGTACGTCGTCGGCAACTTTGACCCAGGCGCCACGGAGCAGGCGATCCGTGACGCATTCGGCGATTGGGAAGAAGGCCCCGAGACTGCGACGAACCCGCCATCCCCGTCGAGCGAGCGGCAGATCCACATCATCGATCAGCCCGGCGCGAAGCAGTCGAACGTTTACGTCGGTCTGCCGGTGATCGACCCGTCACACGAGGACTACGTGGCGCTGCAGGTCACCAACTCCCTCCTCGGCGGCTCATTCGCCTCGCGCATCACGAGTAATATTCGCGAGGACAAGGGCTACACCTACTCGCCGAATAGCACGGTCTCCTCGCGCTACCGGGATGCGTACTGGGCTGAGATCGCTGCGATTACGACGGAAGCCACCGGCCCGGCGCTGAAGGAGATCTTCTATGAGATCGACAGCCTGCAGACGACGCCTCCGCCGGCCGAAGAACTCGAGGCCATTCAGAACTATCTGGCCGGCACCTTTGTGCTGCAAAACTCTTCTCGTGGCGGCATCTACGGACAGCTCGCATTCCTCGACCTTCACGGACTGCCCGATGACTTCCTGACGGGCTACGTCGACGCCGTCTATGCCGTTACGCCGGAAGACGTCCAACGCATCACGCAGACGTACCTGGACGACGAGAAAATGACTATTGTCGTTGCCGGAGATCGCAGCAAGATCGAGGAGCAGTTGAAGGACTTCGGGCCGATCGCGGAGTAAACTTGTTCGGTCGGATTACGTCCATCCGTCGCCCGGATCGGGTCGTGTGGTTTTCACCACGCGGTCAGGTTCGGGCGATGTTTATTGTACCGGTGCGTCAGGAGATGCGCGGTCCTCCAATCACGCCTGCACTCTCGCACCGGAGTTACACTGCCGAAACAGACTCTCGTAACTTCTCCCGGGTTCGCTGCGTCTTTGTGTATGGATATCGAGACCGCCAGACGGTTCGCGCAGCAACCAATGTGGCCTCCGCGGCTCTGCGGGCGGTGATTTTCCAAGATACCGTTGCTTTATGCACACCGACTCTCCCGATATGTCATGGACGTGGCTATTGCGTGAGGGAATGATCCCTGTGCTTGCTATGGCTGTGATCATATGGATCGCCAGCATCGACCTCTCCGTCACGCCAGCCTGGTCATCAGAGCCCACCTTCGGAGCGGGTTCGACGCCGGACGCACCGGTCTCATCCGCATCGCTGACCGGTGGCGACTCTGCCGTGGAGCCTCCGTCCTTTTCGCTGATGCTCCCTGTCGCCAACATGTCGGCATCCGATCTGGTCGACACCTTCGATGATGCGCGATCGGGTGGCCGAACGCACAAAGCCATCGACATTATGGCCCCGAGCGGAACGCCCGTGGTTGCTACGGCTGACGGCGTCGTCATGAAACGCCATACGGGAGATCTTGGCGGAAAAAGTCTGTACGTCGCGTCGCTCGATTCGTCGTACGTGTTCTACTACGCGCACCTGTCGCAGTACGCCTCGGGTGTGACGTCAGGAACGCCCGTGAGCGCCGGCGACACGATTGGCTTTGTCGGTACAACCGGCAACGCAAACACCCCGCACCTCCACTTCGCAATCTGGGCCGTGGATGGACGCCTTCAATCATCGTCCCGGCACCCCATCAATCCGTATCCGCTGCTCGCTCCGTAGTCGATGCCGGATCCGCTCATTCTGCTACCGGCGCGATGAGGTCCGGTGTGAGGTCGTCGACCGATGTGACGCCGGACAGACCCATCGCCACGTCGAGTTCATTTGCGAGAATCCGCAGCACGTCCTCAACTCCGGCCTGTCCGTTGGCGGCGAGTCCCCACAGAATCGGCCGTCCGATGCAGACCCCATCGGCCCCGAGCGCCAGCGCTTTGAGGACATCCGTCCCACGGCGGATGCCACCATCCATCAGGATCTCGGTCCCAGTACCTTCCAGCGCCTGCACGATCTCGGGCAAAACGGTAATTGTCGCCGGGGACGTATCCAGCTGCCGTCCCCCGTGGTTGGACACGATGACACCGTCTGCGCCATGTTCTGCCGCACGCCGCGCGTCGTCTCCTCGCACGACACCTTTGATCCAGACCGGCAAATCCGTCAGCCCCGCCAGCCAGTCAAGGTCTGACCACTTTAAGCTCCTATCGAAGTTCTGCTCGACGTACGCTCCGAGGCCAGACCCTTCCGTTTCCGGAAAGGTCGGTTTACCGGAGGCCTCCAGGTTCTGCATCGAAATCCCTTCCGGCAATGTAAACCCGTTCCGTTCGTCTCGCTCGCGCACGCTCCAGACCTGCGCATCGGCCGTGAGGACCAGGGCCGAGCAGCCCGCCGCCTCCGCGCGTCGCACGAGATCGCGCGTGGCCTGCCGATCCCGGTACACATACAGCTGAAACCAGACCGGTCCCGACGCAGCCGCCACGACGTCCTCGACCGCCGTTGTAGCGAGCGTGCTCAGAATCATCACCGTTCCGGCGTTCCCCGCAGCCCGAACCGTGTCCAGCTCCCCCTGTTCGCTCGCAAGCCGATGAAACGCCGTGGGAGCAATCAGGATGGGGCAGTCGATGCGCTCACCACCAATTGATATCGACAATGAGCGGTCTTCCACGTCCTGCATCACGTGGTACCGAATCGCCAGCCGGTCATAAGCTCGGTCATTATTCCGCAGCGTAATCTCGTCGCTTGCGCCCCCGGCGTAGTAATCGTACACCATCTTTGGGAGCTGTTTGCAAGCTTTCTCCCGATACTGCTCAAGACTGAAGATCGATGACATATCTTTCACGGACTGCACGCAAATAGATGAACGAATGGCCTTCTCCTCTACAAGAAGGTCTTTTCTCAAACAAATGAAACCGGGGGCAAAATCGGCTTCTTCTCTTGGCTTAAAGAAGGCGATATAACTGACTCACACCGATCTTGACCAATCAAAGTCAATTGAATCAACGGATATCCGGTTTGAGAACATCAATGCATTCCTTCTTGACGAGATGATCGGTGCCCAACCATATGAGTCATCAGTTTAGAGCATGCACGACTGAACACTCAGATGGTGCACCTCTACAATCCATTGGATGACAGACGGTATCATCCATTTCATCACCCCAGAAGGCACCGGATGACGGCGTTCGAACTCACTCACGGAGTGCTTATCCGAGCAGGCAAAGGCGTATAGTGAACATCCCACGTGCAGAATATACGTCGGTGCAGTATTCGTATGAGCCTGCGGCGAACGCGTCAGAAGGTACACTCGCTGCATCTGATGGGGTTAATTTTTAACCCGCATATGTAAAACGAAACGCCCCCTTGATCCAAGACTAAAAAGGTAACGGATTCGACGCGGCTCCTGCACACCCTGTTGGAGCTGTATAACAATCCGTTCCGAACGACGCCATGAAACGATTTCTCTCTCTTGCTCTCGCCGCTATTGGCGCCTGGGTGCTCGTCAGTTTTGGTGGTGCAATGATCGACACCGCCCGCGCCGAGTTCTGGACCCAGAGCCTGATGTGGTCGCTCGTCACGACGCTCGTGCTCGCGCCCGTGCTTATCCTGATGTCCACTCGATCGGACACCAAATCGGCTGAGCCGGAAACGCAGCCCGAAGCCGAAAAAGATCAGCCCGACGCGTTCGTGCCCGAAGAGTCCGACCGGATGCGCTCGCTCTGGCCAGAAGACGCATCGAAGAAAGGGGACAAGGAGGTCGCGTAACCCCTGCTGCGCCCCCTTCCTGTAGTGACGCGGGTTGTTCTGACGGCTCCAATCTCATACGAAACCCCGTCTTATCTCGCGATAAGGCGGGGATTTTTTGTGCTACGTAATGTCGAAGATCAGGTCACGCCTCCACTTGACCTCGTTCAGTTCTGTAACGGAGCTGATGTCATTTCTCCATAGGGTTGCCCGTCAAGACGGGCGCGGACTGTCGGCAGAGCATCGGGAAATTCGCGCTGAAGATACGCCACCATCTTCTCACGGATCTCGCACCGCAACTCCCATAGCACAGGTGCACTCTCGGCACTTGCCAGACACCGAAGCTCGATGGTCTTCTCCGTGGTCTCCGTTACGTGAAGCCTCCAGACTTCCCCGTCCCAGTGCTCAGAGGCTTCCACCACACGTCCCAATTCTTCTCGGACCGCGTCGATTGGCGTCGTATGATCGACGTAGAGATAAACCGTACCGAGCAGATCGGAGGAGGTCCTCGTCCAATTCTGAAATGGTTCTTCGACGAAATGGGTGATGGGCAAGACGATGCGCCGCTTGTCCCAGACCCGCACCACCACGTACGTCAGCGTGATCTCCTCCACCCACCCGAAGTCTCCCTGCACAACGACGACATCGTCCACGCGGATCGGCTGGGTGAACGCGATCTGGATGCCCGCGACCAGATTACCCAGCGTACGTTGGGCGGCAATACCGAAGATGATACCGAACACCCCCGCCGAAGCAAGAATGCCCGCCCCGACCTCACGAAAGGGCTCATACTGAAGCAGCACGAGTGCGGCTGCAATCACGACGATAACCGTCGACACGATCCGCCGCAAGATCCGCATTTGGGTTACGATCTTTCGCGCCTTCAGATTGTCCGGAACGTCCGTTGCGTAATGCTCTGCTATCGCCTCTTCGGCCGCATGGAGCAATTCGAGGATAAGCCACGTCGCCGCTCCTAAGAAAAGAACCTGCAGAATCCCCTCTACCCACGGCGTATACTCACCCAGACTGTCCCGCACCGTCGGTATCGAAATCAGAACGCCGATGGTCGGCATCAGAAGCCGCATCGGACCCCGGATATGGCGAAGCAGCACCCCACGCAGTGGCAACTCCATGTTCACGCGGCGCGTCACCACGCGGATAATCCGACGCATCAACAGATTGGCCACATAGCCAAGAAGGGCTGCTCCCGCCATCACCCCCAGCACTTCGAGCGGCGACAATTCAGGAGGCGGAGACTCACTGGAGAAAAGGTCGCTGAGTTGCATCGGGCTGGTCGAGAAGGATGACAAAAATGAATGCACAGTTCGCTTACGCCCCTCCTTCTCACAGTGTCCGTCACGCCCCTCCTTCTACGCTCCACCGTCGCACGGCCGTGCGACAGTGGTTGCATTGAGCGCTGCAAACGCTTTGAACCTTGAGAATCTGTTAGGCCGACAGCTCGCAGCCCCCAAGTGTACGGACCTTCCGACGGTCGGTCCTCGGGACGCCTGTGCAACCAGGCCTCGTTCGTTTTGCGCACCGTGTCTATGGCACACGTGCCACAGGATCACAATCAGGCCTGCGAATAAACAGGAACGTCCGAGCTTAGGTTTTTGAGACCCATCCGCTAAACAAGTTCTCAACGTATTAACGTATCAACGCTCCAACGTCCCAACGAACACACGCCCCTACGCTTACCCCGCCATCTCCACGGCTTCGTCGAACTCCACGCCGACCAGTTTCGATACCCCCTGATCTTCCATCGTCACGCCGTACATCCGGTCCGCGAGCGCCATCGTCCGCTGGTTGTGCGTCACGAGAATAAACTGCGTGTCTCCCTCGAACCGGCGGATCAGGCTCATGAACCGCTCCACGTTCGCATCATCGAGCGGGGCATCAACCTCGTCGAGAATGCAGAAGGGGCTGGGCTTGACGAGATAGATGGAGAAGAGCAGCGCAATCGCCGTGAGCGTCTTCTCCCCACTCGAGAGCTGCTCCAGCGTGACCGGACGCTTGCCTTTCGGTTGCGCGATGACATCGATCGCCGTGTCGAGCGGATTGTCCGGCTCCTCAAGTTTCAATTCGGCCGAGGCGCCAGCACCAAAGAGCTCCGTAAAGATCTTGGAGAAGCTCTCTTTGATCTGACCATAGGTATCAAAGAAACGCTCGGCGGCCGTCGAGTTAATTTCCTCGATCGTCTCGAGCAGCGTCTCCTCCGCCTCCTCCAGATCCTCGCGCTGCTCCGTCAGGAAGTCCAGTCGCTCTTTCTCCTCCTCGTACTCCTCCAGAGCCAGCGGATTGACGTTTCCAAGACGCTTAATTTTTCGGCGGAGGCTCTGCACCTCATTCTCCGCCTCCTTCGCGTCGAGCTCGTCCGGTACGTCGACCGGGTTCGTCGCGAGATCGCGCTCGTAGTCTTCGTCGACGCTCTCCAGCAGATCCTGCATGCGCGTGCCGATCTCTGCGAGGCGAACCGCCGCCTTGTTCTCGGCCTTGACAGCCGCTTCCCGCTCCTGACGGATTTCGCGGAGCTTCTTCTCGATGTCGTTGATCTGCGCCTTGGTCGCCTTCAGTGCCTCCTCTGCCTCCTCGACAGCGTCCTCCTTATCGTCACGCTGGAGACGCGCAGTCTCAATTTTCTCGTCCAGTTCCGACTGCGCATCCATCGCCGACTCGATGGTGTCACGAAGCTGGGCGATTTCTTCGGTTCGGCGCTTCGTCTGCCGATCGATTTCTTCGATCTGCTCCTGCGTCCGCTCCAGGTCGCGCTCCAGGTTCTGGACCCGGTTCCGCGCCTCCACGGCGGCCACGTTGGCTTCAGAAAATGCATCAACGGCCTGACGCTCGGCATCCTCCGCCTCGTCGAGTGCGTCCTCTGCTTCCCCACGGCGGGCTCGCAGCCGATCGACCTCTTCTAAGGCTTCATCGACGTCCCCGCGTAAGGCCTCGACGCGCTCCTTTCCTTCCTCCAGTTCGTCAGTCAACTCTTCCAGGCGCTCGTCCAGCTCATCGCGCCGCTCGTCAATCGATTCCCGTTCATAGCGGACGCGGTCGAGGCGACTGTCGGCCTCGGAGAGCTCGTTCTCCGCTTCCGTCAGAGCGTCTTCGGACGGCTCGACCCGGATCGAATCCAGGCTATCTTTCGCCTCATCGACGACGGTCTGCTGGTACTCGACGTCTGCTTCAAGCTGTTCAAGTTGTTCTTGCGCCCGCTCTAGCTGCTCCCGGCGGCCGAGACGGCTCGCGACGGGTGAGGTGTTGTCCTGCTTGCTTCCGCCTTTCATCACGCCGCGGGCATCTACCCACTCGCCTGTGTGGGCGAAAATGCGGGATGTGCCCGTTGCCTCCCGGGCAGCTGCCGTCGCGTCATCCAGCGTGCCGGCCAGATAGCATCCCTGAAGCAAGACGTCCGCCAGTCGATCGTATCGGGAATCGGCCGTCCGAACTGTTGACCGCAGGGCGCGCGTGCCGGCAGGCCCTTCCCCATTCGGAACCGGGGACGGCAGGCGGTCGAGCACGATGAACGTCGCCTGCCCTTTCTCCTGCTCGCGGAGCTGCTGAATAGCCGTCCGTGCTTCGGCATCACTTCCGACGACGACGCAGGAGGCCAGATCGCCGAGCGCGGCATCGAGTGCGACGCGGACATCGTCGTCACACGCCAGAACATCGGCGACGGTCTGCAGGTCGTCGAGCGGACCATCGGTCGCGAGAAATTGGACGGCATCGGAGAACTCGTCGTAGCTGGAAACGAGCCCTTCGAGCAGTTCAACCTCTGCCGCCGCAGCATCCCGACGCCGCTCGATGTCTCGGAGCTTCTCCGTTGCCGCCTCGACGTCGTCACGGGCGGCATCTTTTTCGTCCTGAATCGCTATGACCGCCCGCTCTGCCTCGTCGCGCCGTTTTTCCGCTTCGGCGCGAGCAGCCTCTGCCCGCTCCACCCGGGTATCGAGCACGTCGACATCGGCCTGCAACTCGCCGGCCTGGTCACGAGCACGATCCCGCTCCTCTTCCAGAAGATCGAGTCGGTTGGTTAGCCGGTCGAGTTCGCGGCGACGTTCCGATAGCGTTTTTTCGGCCGTCTGCGACTTTCCACGAAGAGAGCGAACCCGTTCCCGGAGCTCCTCTGCACGGTGCTTTGACGAGTCTCGGGCCTCACGTGCGGCTTTAAGGGCCTCTTCGGCTTCCTCCAGCGCCGGACGGGCCCGCTCGAGGCTGTCTTCCAGACGATCGACCTCATCCACAAGATCGGCGCGACGCTCAGTTGCCTCCGTCTGCGCCTGCTGTGCCCGATCACGATCCCGGCGTGCACGGTCGAGACGTTCACGCTGCAATCGCTGCTCCGACTCCATGTCGCGAACGCGGCTTCGGTGCTCCTGCAACGCCTCGCGCTTGTCCTGAAGCGCGTCCTCCCGCTGCTGCAACGTTGTTCGCAGCTCCGCGAGGCGTCCTTCGGCCGTTTCCTCCTGATCGGCCAGCGACAGATTCCGTTTCTCTTGCTTCTCCTGCTCTTCTTGAAGCGAACGCCGCTTTTTCGTCAGACGCGAGACTTCGACCTGCGCCAGAATCAACTCCAGCTCATGAAGGCGTTCCGTGAACTCATTATATTTCGACGCCTTCTTCGCCTGCTTCTTCAGCCGGCGCACCTGCGAGCCAATTTCGTCCGTAAGGTCGCGCAACCGGTCCAGGTCCGTCTGCGTGTTGTCGAGCTTTCGGAGCGCCTGCCGGCGGCGCATCTTGTAGCGCGTAATGCCGGCGGCTTCCTCGAACATACGACGACGATCTTCCGTCGACCCCGACAGGATCTCATCGATCATCTTGAGTTCGATGACGGAATACGCATCGGCGCCCATACCTGTATCCATAAACAGGCTGGTGATGTCCTTCAGCCGGCACTGCGTACCGTTCATCAGGTACTCCGACTTGCCATCACGGAACAGCCGCCGACCGATCGTCACCTCCGAGTATTCCGTCGGCAATACGCCGCGATTATTTTCGATCGTTAGCTGAACCTCCGCCATGCCTAGTGGGCGGCGATCCGCGGTCCCGTTGAAGATGACATTCTCCATCTTCTCCGAGCGCAGTACGGTCGGCCGCTGCTCACCGATCACCCATCGAACTGCATCGACAATATTCGACTTCCCGCATCCATTCGGGCCGACGATGGCTGTGACGCCGGGATCGTACGCTAATGTGGTCGGCTCGGCAAAGCTTTTGAAGCCGTGAAGTTCGAGTTTGCTGAGATACATATAAGGGGGTCATCAGGCGGGGCAATCACTCCGACGCGACCGCCGGAGCCAGGTCCAGCAGACGAGCATATCATTGTAATTAAGCGCCTCACGGTCCGTTATGCAACCGTTTTGGCGCCATAAATCTCCGTTCTCGAATATTGGCATCAGGTTCACGAACTAGGCATGGTTATCCCGCGCGCGGACCGATACGTCTGTTCGGCAAGGTGAATTCCTGTGCCCCAGCCTCTCCAATTTGTTCAGCTCAACCCTTTCAAAATCCTTCACCATAACACGTGCTGATGGCATAGCAGTTGCATTCGTGTTACAAAGAGCGTATTCTGAATTGCCTGAACACGGGTAATTTCCCGCAGCGATATACGCCTGCGTGCATTTTGTAACGAATCCCCACAGTGGTTCGTCTTTTTAAATCCAGGCATACGTACGACCGGGAGGAGGCGCCTCGTATACTCGGCATCACGACGATAGCATATCCGGCTGTGTGTTCGTGTCGGATGGTTTGTCCTCCTGTCGTATCGTAGAATAGAAGGAAGCAATATCCGTACGCTCGGCCGAACCCATTTAGTCCCCAGGACGGTTGCGAGCCCGGGTCCACAGCCCGGTCGCGCGGTGTCCAGGTCCGACCGATCGTTACGTTGCTCGCCCTGAACGCGGCTACTCCTTCACACCGCGGCTCCGTTCGCCGGTTGCCACGGTCTGCATCGTTGGTACCCGTCCGTCCTCGCGGACGCTCTCACGTTCAGCAAATTGCCCTCAGTCTTCGACTATGGCTTCCCCCGCCCCCATGGCGACGACAGCAGACGTAACGACCCTCCTCGGTCGGTATCAAAACGGTGATCGCTCTGCCGGAGATCAGCTCTGGCAGCAGGTGTACCAGGAGCTCCGGCAGGTGGCTCATCGCCGCCTCCTGGGCGAACGTGCCGGTCACACGCTCGGTACGACGGCCCTGGTTCATGAGTGCTACCTGCGACTCATCGACCAGACGCAGGTGGAGTGGCAAAGCCGTCTTCACTTTTTCGCAATGGCCTCTCGTGTCATGCGGAATATTCTGGTGGACTACGCTCGCCGGAAAAAGGCGCAAAAGCGTGGCGGCGACGCCCATCATCTTCAACTAGAGGATGTTAGCGTGGCGGGTCAAAATGGTTCGGCCGATTTATTCCTCGCGCTCGACCGTGCCCTTGACCAGTTGGAAGAAGTGGATGAGCGCCTCGCTCGGGTAGTCGAATATCGCTTTTTCGGCGGAATGAAAGAGAAGGAGATCGCGGAACTCTTGGACGTTTCGGCCCGCACGATACGGCGCGACTGGCGAAAGGCAAAACTCTGGCTGGCCCGCGCCCTCAAAGAAGACGAGTAGCTGTCTTCGTCTTACGTACCATACCCACGTACGGTCGGAGAAACAGGTTGACGTTTCTTCGACCGTTTCGTCGTATGTAATACTGCGCCGGATTACTCCTGTCGGCTCTACCGCCGCATCCGGCTGAATCATCGTCCCGTCTACGTGTCCCCTTCGTCCCGAACTCCCTGTTGTCAATGAACATCTCGTCTGAGCGCTGGAGCGAAATCAGTGACGTTCTCGACGAAGCGCTCGATCGAGCCCCGGATGACCCGCTGTCGGTGCTGGACGATATCTGTTCGGATCCAGACCTCCGAGAGGCCGTCCGCTCCTTTCTGGAAGAGGACGATACGATCGGTTTTTTGGAGGCAGACGCGGCCGCCCACGCCGCAGACCTGTTTGAGGGCGTAGACACAGCTGAATGGAGTAACGAGCTGGCAGGAGACATCGCCAGTGCTCTCGGAGGCGGGGCGGAGCCGGACGACGGCATCGAGCCGGGCACACGGCTCGGCCCCTTCCGCGTAGAGGGCGAAGTCGGGCGCGGCGGTATGAGCACGGTCTACCACGCACGTCGGGACGACGGGACGTTCCAGCAGAACGTCGCGATTAAGCTGATGCGGCAGCTCCCCGATCGCCATTCCGTCGAACGCTTTCGCGCCGAGCGCCAGATCTTGGCCTCGCTCGACCATCCCAACGTCGCCCGTGTCTTCGATGGCGGTACGACGGACGACGGGCGTCCCTACCTCGTGATGGAGTATGTCGAGGGACGCCCCATCACGACCTACTGCGACGAAAACGAGCTCTCCATCAATGAACGGATCGACCTGTTTCAGACAGTCGCTCAGGCCGTGCAGCATGCCCACCAGAACCTGATCGTCCATCGAGACCTGAAGCCAAACAATATTCTGGTGACACCGGATGGCACCGTAAAGCTACTGGACTTCGGCATTGCGAAGGTTCTGGACTCTTCCGCTCACCACGACCGGATGAATCTGCCATCGACCCGGACGGGCTTCCACCTCATGACCCCGGAGTACGCGGCTCCAGAACAGGTCAAAGGCGAATCGATTACGACCGCTACGGACGTCTACGCGCTCGGCGTGCTACTCTACGAACTCCTCACCGGCCATCGCCCGTACCAGCTGCAGCAGCGGTCGCCGTATGAAATCGTTCAGGCCGTCTGCGAGGCCGACCCGACGCGTCCCAGTACCGTCGTTCTAGAAACGAAAGAAGTCGGTCCCCCCAGCTCGGGCGAGCAGATCACGCCGGACGACGTCAGTTCGAGACGGAACCTCGAACCCGCAGAGCTCCGCCGACGGCTCCGGGGCGATCTGGATGCGATCATCCTTCGCGCCCTCCGCAAGGCGCCAGCGGATCGATACCGGACCGCAGACGCACTGGCGGAAGACCTGCACCGCTTCCGGAACAGTCAACCTGTCGAAGCCCGAACCGGCACCCTCCGCTACCGCGTCGAGAAACTCATTCAACGCAACCGTTCCGCTGTCATCGCGAGCGGGCTCGGCGTGCTTCTCCTTATCGGGTACGCACTGACCGTCACATATCAAGCGCGACAGATCGCCGCCGAGCGGGACAAATCGGAAGCTGTCACCTCCTTCATCGTGAGTCTTTTCCAGGCGTCAGACCCGTTCACGACGGGTTCGTCCGAGCGGATGACCGTTCGTGAGGTCGTCGACCGGGGCGCAACGCGGATCCGTTCGGACCTCGCCGGCCAGCCGCTCGTCCAGGCCGAAGTCGAAACCGTCATCGGCAACGTATACGCAAGCATGGGACGCTACCCCGAAGCAGACTCTATGCTCGTTGAGGCTCTGGCAACGCGCCACCAGAATCCGGATGTGCTTCCGCACGAACTCGCGGCAACCGAAAACTCGCTCGGCCGATCGCTCTTTCGCCAGGGACGCTACGAAGAAGCAGACTCTCTTCACCAGCAGGCTCTCGATCGGCTCGTACGCGAATATGGAAAGAACGACCCACGTACGATCCCCGCCCGCGCAGGGCGTGCCCTCGTGAACAGCGAATGGGGTAACCACGCGCTCGCCGAGTCGCTTTACCGGCAGAATATGGAGGTTCGCCGCAAGAATGATATGGAGGTCTCCGCGACCACGTACCACAACATGGCTAGCGCCATCCAGATGCAGGGACGTTTCGAGGAGGCCATTCAGAACCACTTAACCTCGATTGAGAAGTACCGGAAGCAGGAAGGAGACGTTAGCGTGGCCCTGGCAAACGCCTTTACACGCACGGCGCTGACGTATCATCGCGCGGATTCGCTGGACAAGGCCGAGATGTATTATCGTAAGGGTCTCGAGATGCGACGCGAGCTCCTTTCGTCCAACCATCCTCACATCGCGTCGTCAAATGTTCGGCTGAGCTGGCTCCTCGCCGAACGAGGGAAAACGG
Organism: Longibacter salinarum; assembly: GCF_002554795.1. Lineage (NCBI taxonomy): Bacteria > Pseudomonadati > Rhodothermota > Rhodothermia > Rhodothermales > Salisaetaceae > Longibacter > Longibacter salinarum. Next base: position 15,401 of record NZ_PDEQ01000012.1, read on the forward strand.
AGGAAGCCGAACCCCTGATTAACGAAGGAATCGATATTCTGAGGTCGGTGCTCCCATCTGACCACTGGCAAATCACGGCAGCCGAGGGGATTCGCGGCATCATCTGGGCTCAGCAGGGTCGCGTCCGCGAGGCCGTTCCGCCACTTCAGAAGAGCTTCCGCGTTATGAACCAGCGGTTCGGTGCAGAGGACTGGCGAACTCGCGCCGCCGGCGATGCACTATCGAGGATCTACATGGCCATCGGGCAGCGTCAGGCAGCGCAACAGGTACAAGCCGCCCTTCAGCAGGGCAACCGCTCCAACGCCGACGGGTGAGGCTGAGCTACCGGGACAACGGTGTGGTCTGGAACCAAGCCTGGACGCTGGCCCGGTGCCCCGCCTGATACGCCACTTCCATGGGCGTGCAATCGCAGGAGCCGTAGAATGAGCGTTACACGGTGAGTCGGCTGATACGAAACCACAGATGGGCGCCTACGTCCGAGGGACGCATCAGCCCTGTCGTTTTCAGATCGGCCATCTTCCTCACGTTGCTATGACGAACCGCTTCTTCTCCGCCGCTGCTCTTTGCCTCACTCTACTCATTGCCACTCCGGCCGTGCAGGCGCAAACGGCTCCGACACCGACAACATTCGGTCTATCCGTCGCCATCCAGGAATCGCCCTCGACGATCGGGCTCCCGGCCACCGTCTCCTCCCCGATCTGGCTCAGCGATCAGTTCGTTCTCGCCCCCGAACTCGGCTTCATCTCGCGGGAAAACGGTACCGACGTGCTGTCAATCGGCGCGGATGCACGGTTTACGCTGGGAGACGGTCAGCTCGTCCCGTACGCCGGACCCGGACTTCGCATTCTCGCGGTCGATCGCGACAACCCAAACGTCCCGGATGACGACAATGACCTCGTACTCTCCGGATTTGGAGGAGCAGAATACTTCTTCTCCTCAGAATTCAGTCTAGCGGTCGAGGGTCGACTCGACATTCGCTCCGGCGACAACAATACGGTGGTCGGTACCACGGGCGTCGTCCGAGCCTCGGTGTACTTCTAGCAGCAACGCCTACCTCGTGCCACACGCCACGCCCTTTGCTCTCTGATGCCATCGGTCGACCAAATTCGCACTCCTGACGTGACGCCCCTTCTCGTCACGACGAATCACGGGCTGGAGGACATCACAGCGAAGGAAGTGTGCGAACGGGCACACGCCCTTGGACTCCACGACATCCGCACGAAAGAATCCCCGAACGGCCGAACGAGCTATGTCCGGATATCGTCATCAGCCTCGCCGGACACCATGCTCGATCTTGCGCACAACCTTCGGTCCGTTCACCACATTCAGGCGCCACTTTTTCGGTTCACCCTGCCTTCCGGACCGGCGGAGGAACAGCTAGAAAACATCCGTGCTGTGCTCCGAACAAACAAGCTGCCGGGCATGGACGACGCCGAGACGTTTCGCGTCTCAACGAACCGACGCGGCGAGCATTGCTTTACCAGCGTGGATGTCATGCGAGCCGCCGGGGCCGGGCTGATCGACCAGTACGGCACGGATGTCGACCTCGAAGACTTCGACCTGGAGGTGCGCGTGGATGTGCGTCAGCATGATGTCACGGTCGGTATCCAGCACACGCAGGAACCGTTGAGCCGGCGGCAGGCTCGTGCATTCCAACCTCCAGCGGCCCTGAGTCCGAGCGTTGCGTACGCGATGCTCCGACTGCCGTACCTGGGCGGTTCGCCGAGCACCGTGCTCGACCCGTTCTGCGGCAGCGGCACGATCCTGATTGAGGCGGCGCGCCTCTGGCCAACCGCACGCGTCCTCGGGCTCGATCGCGACAGGGATGCCGTCGCTGGAGCGAGACGAAATGTACAACAGGAGGGATTGGCCTCGCGCATTCGTATCCACGAAGGCGACGCGCTCGGTCTGGCGTCGCAGAGCAACGACAAGGCGCCCGACCTGATCGTGACAAACCCGCCATTCGGGAAACGTCTCGGGAGTGAGATGGACCTCGTGACCTTTTACCGGAGGTTTCTATCCGAAGCTCATGAGGCCCTGCCGCCCGAAGGCTGGCTGGTCCTGCTTGTCCTCAAACCGGGAGCATTCAGCGGAGCCCTGCAGGCCGTGCGAGATCGGCGTGGGATTGCCTACGACGTACGGCATGTGCGACGCATCCAGCTCGGCGGTCTGCATCCACGCATCTTCGTCATGCAGGCGCACGACTAGCGTCGTAGCCCTCCGTAGCCGATACGGTTCGGACGGCTGACGGGGAGACAGTGTCGCCACCGAACGGCACGGGTTACAGCGTATCAACGGACGTATGGCTTCCGTCGCAGAAGGGCTTGTTACCCGACGCGCCGCAACGGCAAAGCGCGCCCTTGCTCCCGCTGCACTCGCGGCTGTCACTTCCCGTTATTGTCACCGAGCCTTCGACCAGAAGCGGGCCACCGGACGTCATCTGAATACGAAGCGTATCCCCCGCCTTTCCGTCATTCAGTTGCTCGACCTGAAGGGCGCCGCGGTCCTCGAACCCGTCGCTATGGCTGCCATCGCAAAGCGGCTTGTTCGATGACAGGCCGCACCGGCACAGCGCGATTCTCGTATCCGACAGTAGCACGTCTCCGTCGGCGTCCAGCACCTCCACGCGACCCCGAACATACAGAGGACCGTCCGGCTCGACTGAGATATGATTCGACGTCGGCGCCGTCTCCTGATCTACGCCATCATGCGTGACATGCAGCGCACCGGTCGGGCAGCGCTGAACGACATCAGCAACCGACGCTGCATCCGCTTTATCCGGATCGATCCAGGGACGCCGCTCCGGGTCAAAAACCTCGGGTAACCCCTTGACACACTCCTCGGCGTGAATACACCGCTTCTGGTCCCACGTCACGGTCACTTCTTCTCCCTGATACGTATATGTCTTTCGTTCCATGATCTCCCGGAGCAACCGTATGAGTAGATGCGAAAACCGATGATTTCGCGAGCGTGACCAAATCCTGTCGTACACGGCTCAACGATCATATCGCTGAGCCGAAGATACGTTCGCGACGTTCGAACCCCGAGCGGTTATGCTTGTGGCGGGATTTTCCCCACGGTGAATCCGGGCTCGATCTGACCGATCGTTAAGCTTGCCCCATGCAGCCTGAAAGGCATCGTCCATCGATCTTTACGGCAGATTCTGCTCCGTGCATTCGGAGTCTATTTTTCCTTGACTCTCGGTGATCGACATGATCAAATTCCTCGCTTCCCCTGACGACGTCGTCGCCATCAAGATTGACCAGACGGTCGATGCCGAGCAGCTGAAATCGATTACGAACCGAATCGATGATCGATTGGCCGAGCACGAGACGATCGCCATGTATCTCGACCTGCGCGGGCTGGAGCGATTCACACTCGCAGCGATCCTGGATGACCTGCGGTACAGCCTCAAACACATCGGCGATCTGTCGCGCATTCGGCGCGTCGCTCTGGTCACTCGGGCCCGCTGGATCGATGTCATCGCATCCTGGGAAAACCGCGTCCTCCCGAGCATCGACATCCGGGTCTTCGACCCTGAAGACCGTCGATCGGCTCTCGACTGGGCGTCGGAGTCGCTCGAAATGCCCGCACCGAGCCTCCGGCGAATAACGACAGACAAAGACGCGGTTCGTGCCTTTGCGCTGACGGGCCCCCTTCGCTCATCCGATATTCGGTTGCTCGCAGACGACCTCGATGCCGCATACGCGCGCCACGGGACGATTCGGTTACTGATGCGGGTTGAGCACTACGGTCTCCGTCCGAGCGTCTTCACACAAGACATCGTCAAAATGAAGCTGCGCGCTCTCCAGCACGTCAAAGCGTACGCTCTCGTCGGTGGACCATCGTGGATGGCGGGTGTTGCCTCACTACTAGATCCACTTATGTCGATGGAGGTCCGGCACTTCGGTCTTGACGATGAGAACGACGCGTGGGAGTGGCTGGGCGCAGCCCCGGTGGGCGAATCCGCGGGCGTCGTCGCCTGATCCGCTTGACCGCTAGTGGTTCTCGGCCGTAAAAAAAAGAAGCGGCAGCCCAGGATGTATGCTCCAGGGCTGCCGCTCGTTTATTGCAAACGATGAATGGAATACTAGCGAACGACCGTAATCGATTCCGTCGTCGAGAACGATTCGCCGTTGATCCGCAGGAAGTAACGTCCACTCCCAAGCGCGCTGGCATCCAGCGACAGATCGTTTTGACCGGCCTTCATTGGTCCGTCGTGCACCACCTGCACCTCCCGGCCCAGCACGTCGTACATCGTCGCCCGCACGGTCTGCGCGTCCTGTAGCACCAGCGTCCCCTTCGCCGCCGACCGCACCGGGTTCGGCCCGAGGCTCAATTCGAACGCCGTGTCGAGGCTGACTTTGATCGTCCGCTCGCCCAGGACGGTGGCTGTACCATCCACGTCGATCTGGCGGAGGCGGAACGTGTGGGTCCCAACCTCAAGCTCGTCCAGCGTCAACGAGTAGCTCTCCGGCTGCGTCGTCGTGCCCGCGCCCTCGACCGTTCCTGCTTGCACGAAGCTCGTTGCATCTGGCGCCTGGTGCTCGATCTCGAAGCGGTCGTTGTTCTTCTCCGAGAGCGTCTGCCAGGTGATCCGTGCGCTCCGTCCATCCGTCGGCAGGACATCAAACGAGGCCAACTCAACTGGAAGCTGATCCGGGGGCGTGCTAAACTCGCTGGTATTTCCGACGTCATCAACCGTCACGCCGACCAAAAAGTCCTGGTCGGAGACCGCAACACTTGGCGTAAATGTCACCGTTGCCGTGCACGGCGGCGAACCGCAACCCGAATAATCTGTCGCCTCGTATTTGTCCGTTCCGATATACGTACGACCGACCGGACTCGTCCCATCGGCGATGTAAAAGTCAACCATCAGTGGATAGGTGCTCGCGCCCGATCCAGTAAGCGACGGATCGCTATTCACGCTGTACGTAACGCTGATCTCGTTCGCTCCGGAGTCATAGTCTCCATCCGATATCGTTGGCGCGTTCTGCAAGCGGTTCGTTCCATCGTCGGCGTCTCCGGCGTCGTTCGCCGTCGAGCCGTCCGAATCGATGTCGATGCCAAGCGTGCCGACATTGCTCATGCTATTACCGCGTATCATGTGACCGGTGCCGGAATCGATACGCACGCCGGTCTCAACATTCGCAATGGTGTTGCCAGCACCCGGATTCGTCGTTCCGACGACCTGGCTATTGCCTTCCAGCACGATGCCATTCGTGACAGGCATTGCTGTACCGTTGGGGTGAACACCGATGTAATTTCCCCCGACGATATTAAACGACCCAAGCAATCGGATGACATTCGAGGGCGTGTACCCGAACACATTCTCGGTTCCTGATGTCGTACCGCCAATCGCGTTGAGCATCGCGTTCGGGCCGGTGCGCAGCGAATTTGACGACGTCGAGAGGTCATCAGCATTCGCATTGGTCTCGAAATAATTTCCTTCGACGGCATTGTTCGACGACTTGATATAGAGGTCGACGTTGTTGCCAGCAAGGACGTTGCCTTCCCCTGCAGCTGCACCGCCGATCTGGTTGTCGTTCGCGTCGACGTCGATCAGAATTCCGCTGTCTCCATTACCAATAAGTGCATCTGCGGCGTCGTTGGTACCGACGCGGTTGCCGATAACCTGATTATCCTGCGTGGCGGCCCCAGACAGGACGATACCGTCCGATCCATTTCCGCTGACGACATTGTGCTCTTCGTCGCCGGTCCCGCCGATCACGTTACTGGCTGAACTGAAGAGGCCGATACCGTAAAACGTGTTGCCAATCGCGGCATCTTGGCGGGTTACCCCGATGAAATTGCCCATGATCTCACTTCCGGTCGTTCGGAAGAACCGGATTCCACGCTGGTTGCCCCCAATGATATTGGCGGAAGCTGAAGACGACGCTCCGATCGTTAAGTTGGCTGACCCGCCGACAGTACTGATGCCTTCCTGCGCGTTGCCGAATATGGTGCCTGAATCATTGACGCCGATAAAGGAAGCTTGGACCGTGATGTCTTCGCCGTAGATTTCGACTCCGTCCTCCCCATTTCCAGCAATGACAACCGGGGCAGCAAGAGTCGACCCGATCGTGTTATGATTGGCTCCATCGATCGAGATCCCATTTTTTCCATTCTGAATCGCCTTCGATTGGCTGGCGCTGAGACCGATAATATTCTTCGAGACGGAGTTGTTCGACGTGCTATTCGTCTGGTTGACGTCCCCGTCCATGTGGATACCATCTTCGTTATTTCCACTGATGACATTCGGAAGGTCCCCCGTCTGAGCTGAACCGATGGCGTTAGACGACGTGGAATTCAGCAGGTGGATGCCGTGAACAGCGTTCCCAAGATCCGTTTCGCCATCAGCAGCAACACCGATATAGTTTCCGCCGATCGTATTGTTTGTCTGACCGGGTGCACCGCCATCGATGCGGATGCCGCTTCCGCCGTTCCCGCTGATGATATTACGGTCGTCGGAGTCCGACTGACTTCCGATGCGGTTCAGCGTGCTTCCGTTCGTGATGAGAATGCCGTGCCCGCCATTCGCATAGCCTGCCGGCTGATCGCTCTGCGTCACGAAGTCACCAATCTGGCAATTCGTGATCACATTTTCGTCTCCCCCGTCTAAAACGATTCCATTCCCCTGAAAGCGGAGGATCTGGAGGCCTCGGAGGGTGGTACCTCCCGACTTCACCACCAATCCGTCGCCCGGACCGCCGTCAATCCGAATACGAGGAATCGCGCCCAGTGGCGCTGTTTCTCCGTCGATGACGACAGGATCCGTAATCTCAGGAAGGGAGGATGTGTTGATCACGCTGCTCGTACCGATCGAAAATTCGATCACGTCGAGCTGTCCACCCGCGCCATCTCCATCATTTGCCTCCTGCATGGCGGCGCGCAGCGTGCATTCCGGTGCGCCGGATGAGGTGACCTGCCCAGTATCACATGTGCCATCCAACGTCGCATCCGGGTCGTCGCCGTTACTGTTGACGGTGAACGTCTGCGCCACAGCCTCACCGTGGGAAGCGGTCAACAAAAACAGTGCAGAAATCAAAAGCAGTCGTGCGATTCGTACCGATCCTGACATAGGAGGTGAAGTGTGATAGATGAAGTAAAGTGGGGTTTTCCTTCACATACATCTACGAAAAGTACGCACCCGATAGGACAAATGAACCAGATGATACAGCCCCGACAACGTCGTCAGCGGCTGATCCGTCCGCGTCAACATGCGAATGGGGCGATCGACATGCTGCAGCAGGATGAATATCTACAAACCACGCTGGGTATCTTCAGCGATCACTAAATGTATCGGTAACGCCCTTTCTTCGGAAATGCTCACCTAGACGGTACGGTCGTTTTACCTCGTGTTGGTGTGTCGGCATCGCCCTTTGTACAATGATTAGGGGCAAGCCACACGGTAACCATTCTGGTTCTTCGGAATCTGATCACGCTCTTGATTCACAGAGCGACGCATCTCGCTTGCCTTCTCAAGGCTGCACTCTTCGGGTCGTCAGCCGCTTAGTGTTGTTCGCACTCATTTTCAATCCGCACGATGTCATCTAATCGCTCCTCCCGCGTCGAGTCACTTTTTGAGGAGGCCCTGGACTACCCGGAGAGCGAACGGGACGCGTTTTTAAAGTCGGCCACGGACCATCCTGAAGTCCGTGAACAGGTTGAAGCACTTCTCCACCGGTTTAAAAAGCTCGACGCCTTCCTCGAAACGCCGGCCGTCGAAGCCGCTGCCGACTTTTTAGACGAGATCGACGAACCGACTCCTTCTCCTCCTGACCGCAGCGGTGAACGTGTCGGACCATTTACACTTAAGGAACGAGTTGGCCGAGGCGGGTCCGGTGTCGTCTATCGGGCGGAGCGCGAGGACTCCTTCGAGCAGCAGGTGGCCATCAAGCTGCTGACCCGACGGGCGGACACGAGTGCCGTTCTCGATCGATTCGCACATGAGCAGCAGGTGCTGGCCGCCCTTACGCACCCTTGCGTTGCCCAAATATACGACGGTGGAGCCACAGCCGACGGGCAACCCTACTTCGTCATGGAATATGTCGCAGGTCGTCCGCTCGACGAATACTGCGACGATCAGCGACTCAGCATCCGGGAACGGCTCGAGTTGTTCACTTCCGTCAGCGACGCGGTCCACCACGCCCATCAAAACCTCGTTATCCATCGCGACCTCAAGCCGTCGAACATTCTCGTCACGGCAGATGGACGCCCGAAGCTTCTCGATTTTGGTATCGCCAAGGTGATCGGGGACGAAGGGACCGGGCTGACGCAAACCGGGGAGCGGTGGATGACCCCGGAATACGCTGCACCGGAGCAGATCCGCGGTGAGTCCATTTCGACGGCGACGGACGTGTACCAGCTCGGTGTTGTGCTTTACGAGCTGCTGATCGGCCGACGTCCGTACCATCCCGACTCCCGTTCACTCTTCGCGATCGAACGGGCGGTATGCGAGGAACAGCCCACCCGCCCGAGCACAGCCGTCACCCAATCGACGAACTCTCCGACTCCGGATGACATCAGCAAAGCTCGCCGCACGCATCCGTCTGCTCTTCAGAGCACACTTCGGGGAGATCTGGATGCGATCGTGATGAAGGCGCTTCGGAAGGAGCCCAAGCAGCGATATCGCTCGGCGGAGGCGATGGTCGCCGATATCCAGCGCTTTCTGAACGATCAACCGGTGGAGGCACGCGACGGTCAGTGGTCCTACCGGGCGCACAAGTTCATCCGTCGACACACGCGTCCGATCATGGCAACCGCTGCCGTTCTCCTGATTCTCGCGACCGGGGCGGTGGCTTACACCATGCAGATCGCGGAGGAACGTGACCGGGCCCGGCTCGCCGAGCAGCAGGCAAGCACCGTCACGGGGTTCCTGGTCGACCTGTTCAACGACAACACCCCTCGAAACACGTCCGGCCAGACGCTGTCGGCTCGTGACATTCTGCGCCGCGGCGAAACGCGGATGGCCACACTGGATGCAGAACCTCGTGTCCGCCTTCGCCTGCTCCTCGTCCTTGCCGAAGTGCGCGCCGACCTAAACCACACATCACGGGCCGACAGCTTGATCGACCGTGCAGAAGTCGTCGCTGCCCAGATTAACGACCTTTCTATGCTCGAACAGAGTCACCTTCTGTACAAGCGTGGCGAAATCAAGCGGCGAAAGAATGATTACGCGAGTGCCGATTCCCTATTCCGGCTCGCGCAGCAGGCGTATGATCGGTCCCCCAGGTCATCGCCCGACCATCTGACCAACATTTTGAACACACGGATGGAGACGCTTCAAGCCGTCGGTGATCTTCAGTCCGCCGACTCCGTCATGCAGCGGCTCCTCCCCCTGAGCGAGGCGGTCTACGGCGCCCGGAGCACCGAACACGCGACAATCCTCCACAATGCTTCCTCCGCTCTCACCGAACTTGGGCACGTTAATCAAGCGGAGTCAGCGGCTCGTACGGCTCTGGACATTCGCCAGGAGCATTACTCCACCCCGCACATTGATCTTGCATACGCTAAAGAAAGTCTCGGATCGGTGCTCATGGAACAGGATCGCACGGCGGAGGCAAAACCGCTTCTGGAGGATGCAGTGCACCAGAGCGAGCAGGTTCTGGACGCGGATAACGACCGACTCGACAAGTTCAAAATCAGCCTGGCTCTGCTGTACAGTCGCCTGGAACGGTACACCGAAGCCGAGAAACTCTATCTTGATATCATCGATCGACGCGAGCGGGTTAACCCGAATGGGCTAACTGTGCTCTACTCGAAGAACAATCTTGCGCTTACGTATCAGCGACAGGGCCGATATGAAAAAGCGGCATCCGTCTACCGCGAGGTGCTCGACAAAAAAGAGTCGGTTGTCGGTCATGATCGACATCCAAGTATTGTCGTCACGCTGTTTAATCTCGCCAGCGCACTGCATGAAGCGGGCGAATTGGATCAGGCAGAGTCGCGATATCGGCGTGTCGTTCAACTCGACCGCGAACTGTTGGGCGAAAGCCACCGAGAGGTTGGCGTGGACATGACAGCCCTTGCGACGCTCCTCGTTGACCGAGGCGCACTTGTCGAAGCCGACTCCTTGTTTGAACGCGCGCGTCCGATCATCCAAAACGGATTCCCCGACGCACACCGACGAGTCGGAGAGTTTCTAATCGGACGTGGCAGTCTTTTCGTCCTTGATGGCCGCCCGGAAGAAGCCGAGCCGCTTCTACGTCGAGCTGTCGATATCTTCGAATCGGGAGCCTCCGGGGCTCCGTGGCGACGTGCCGAAGCCAAAGGCTGGCTCGGGACCGCCCTTCTCCAGCAGGGAAATGCGACGGGCGCGTCTTTCCTGGATGAGTCGCGCACCGGCCTCGAAGAGATTCTTGGAGCCGATCACTGGCGCACCGCCCGAATGCAACAACACGCGAATGACCTCGAGCGTGCGTCCCAGTAAACCATCGCAAAACCTAAACGGCGACCGAGTGTGCTGCTATCACTGCAGCTCCCACCGGTCGCCGTTAAATGTCGTGCCTACACTTGCTTGCTACGCCCCGGACCGCGCGAGATTCGTGATGCGAGTCGGCCCGACGTCAGCGATTGCGGATTTCACCTCTTCCATCGTCAAATTCTGCGCAGTCACTTCTACGAAGAATCGCCCGTCTACGACCATCTGTACCTCGCCGCGCATGGACATGTCGGTCGTCCGGAACGTCTCTTTCGCCGGGTGGCCCTGAATCTCGGTCGTTTTCTCGTAGCCATTGTCGCTTTCCTTATTCACGTCGAACATCATCCACGTCGCTCCCGGAAGGACGCCGGTTTCAGGGACGACCTGCACGTAGTCAATCACGTGCATGGACAGTTGCTTGTCGCCATCTGCGTATTCGGCCTCAGCGCGGACGACCGACGCGTTCTCTCCAAGCGCCTGCGTCTTACTGCTCGAAGCGGACTGCGTTAATCCAGCAAGCGTCGCCGGAAAGAGCGCTTTCAACTCGTTGGCATCGACGGGCGTGCGAGAAACGGGTTCTCCCTCCGCGGACGACGCCGCGTTTTTCTTTTCTGCCTCGCGAAACTCTTTGTACATGTCGGCGACTTCTTCTTGCTTCCCGTCGTCGACGCCTACACCTTCGTCCTTCATCCCTTCGAGCGCGTCAAAATCGACCGAACGAGCGGCGGCTTTCATCTTGTCCATCGGCACGTTCCGTCCATCAACCTGCACTTGAAAGCGCTCGGCCACGATGAACTGCAGCTGACCTGTCGATCCGCCGTTCCCATACGAGCGGAATTTCTCTCGACCGTCGTATCCGGCAATTTCTGCGGAGCGCTCGTAGCCATCCGTACTCTCCGTCTCACTCTCCGTCCACGCGCTCATGCGGCTGGACAGGGAAGACAACCCGCTCATCGACCCCATGTCCGTCACCGCGATCGTCAAACTCTGCCGTTGCTCGCCGTCGGCCTTGAAGTGAGCTTCGGCCTTCGAGGTGCTGAATCCCATCTGACTGCTGCGGGATCCTTTCACGTCACCCGCCTCCATTCCATCGATCGATGCCGGCAGGACCGGCTTCAGCTTTCGAAAGTCGATGGCCTGCACAACTTTGCCACCGCCGGCCGTTTCGCGGAGCTTCTGAAACGCCTCCCCCATGCGCTCACCGGCTTCCTGCGAATTTGCCGCATTCTCAGCCTGCTCCAGCGCCTTCGACGCATCCTCAGCGGCCTTCTTCATGTCAGAAACCTTCTGACACCCGCTGCCGGCACCGGCCACGAACAAGAGGGCGAACGAAAGAAGCAATGTCAGGACAGGATGTAAGCGAGCCGCTTTCGTTTGAAACAACGGATTGGATCGAGACATGGCGGGACCGAACGGTGAGAGGTTGAGGCAACGAGGCATCTCTATCTCTCATAGCGAAAAACGTCGACCGAACCGGCCAGGCTACGGTTCAGGGTTCAGAGTTCAGGGTTCAGGGTTCAGAGTTCAGGGTTCTAACGTGCAACGTCTAACGTTTTACGTTCCAACGCCATAACGAAAAAGGAGCCACCGTTGCCGGCGGCCCCTCTCCTGGTTTGCTGAGTCTGATGGGGTCGTGTGTGCTACATGCTGACCGCGCCGTCGCCTGCCGGTTCTGCTGTTTCGGCGGCCTCCCCGGTCCCATCCGCTCCGGTCCGGACGGCCTCGAACGTGAGGTGATTTTGTTCGGGGGCAAGATCAATCCGGACGGTGTCGCCATCTTCAACAGAACCGCCGAGTAGCTCCTTGGAAAGCTGGTTCGAGACCTGTCGCTGCATCACGCGCTTGAGCGGGCGAGCGCCGAACGCCGGATCGAACCCGCGATCGGCAAGCCAATCTTTCGCTGCGTCGGACAACTGCAGCTGCAGGTTGTGGCTCTTCTTTGCAATGCCCGCGATGCGGTTGAACTGCAGCTCCACGATCTCGCGAATGTGCGACCGTCCGAGCGACCGGAAGGTGACGACTTCGTCGATCCGGTTCAGGAATTCCGGACGCAGCCGCTGACGAAGCATCTTCAGCAGCTTCTCCTCGAGCTCCTGACGCTCCAGATCCGAGAGATAGCCTCCGTCGACACTGTCCATCTTCTCCGTAATCACCTCCGATCCCATGTTGGAGGTCATGATGATGATGGTGTTGGTGAAGTCGACGGTGCGCCCCTGGTTGTCGGTCAGACGTCCATCATCGAGAACCTGCAGCAGCACGTTGAAAATCTCCGGGTGCGCCTTCTCGATTTCGTCGAGGAGCACGACGGAGTACGGCTTACGACGCACGGCTTCCGTGAGCTGCCCGCCTTCCTCGTAGCCGACGTAGCCGGGAGCCGCACCGATGAGACGGCTGGCCGTGTGCTTCTCCTGGTACTCGCTCATGTCGATGCGAACCATCGCGTCCTCATCGTTGAAGAGGAACGCTGCCAGCGTCTTCGCCAGCTCGGTCTTACCAACCCCCGTGGTACCGAGGAACAGGAACGAGCCGATCGGACGGTTTTCCTCCTGTAGCCCCGTTCGCCCACGGCGCACAGCATCCGAGACAACCTCAATGGCTTCCGGCTGACCGATGACGCGCTTCGACAGCTCCTCTTCCATGCGAACGAGTTTCTGCCGCTCGCTCTCGAGCATCTTCGACACGGGAATTCCCGTCCAGTTGGAGACGATCTCGGCGATGTCTTCGCCATCGACCTCCTCTTTCAGTAGCGCACCGTCCTGCTGCACCTCTTGCAGCTTCTCGTTTGCCTCCTCGGCCTGCTTCTCAAGGTCGGGAATCTCGCCGTAGCGAATTTCGGCCACGCGATCGTATTTTCCCTCGCGTTCCAGATTCTCCGCCTCGACGCGCAGCTCGTCGATCTTCTCCTTCGCCTGGCGGGCGGTTTGAATCAGATCCTTTTCCTCTTTCCAGCGGGTCTTCAGCGCATCCCGCTCGTCCTCCAGGCTCGCGATCTGGTGGTTAATGTTCTCCAGCTTCTCCTCGTCCTCGTCCCGCTTGATCGCTTCGCGTTCGATCTCAAGCTGGCGAATCTCACGGTCGAGCTGGTCGAGGTCGGCCGGCATGGAGTCGATTTCAATGCGCAGGCGCGCGGCCGCCTCATCGATCAGGTCGATCGCCTTATCGGGGAGCTGGCGATCCGTGATGTAGCGGTTCGACAAATCGGCCGCGCTGATGATGGCGCTGTCCTGAATGCGCACGCCGTGGTGCACCTCGTAGCGCTCCTTCAGGCCGCGTAGGATCGAGATGGTGTCGTCGACCGACGGTTCGTCCACGACAACCTTCTGGAAGCGCCGTTCGAGTGCGCGGTCGTCCTCGATGTACTTGTACTCATCGAGCGTCGTCGCGCCGATGGCACGGAGCTCTCCACGAGCCAGCGCCGGCTTCAAAATATTTGCCGCGTCCATCGCGCCTTCAGCCGCCCCAGCACCAATCAGTGTGTGCAGCTCATCAATGAACAGAATGAGTTCGCCATCCGATTCCGAGACCTCCTTCACCACGGCCTTCAGCCGATCCTCGAATTCGCCCCGGTACTTTGCACCCGCGACGAGAGCCCCCATATCGAGTGCCACGATGCGCTTCGACTTCATGCTTTCCGGCACGTCCCCCTGCACGATGCGCGTCGCGATGCCTTCGGCAATCGCCGTCTTACCGACTCCGGCCTCACCAACCAGCACCGGGTTGTTCTTCGTGCGACGCGAGAGAATCTGCAGCACGCGACGAATCTCCTGGTCGCGCCCGATCACCGGATCGATCTTCCCCCGGCGGGCGAGATCATTGAGGTCGCGAGCAAACCGGTCCAGCGCTTCGTAGCGACTTTCCGCGTGCGGGTCATCCGCACTTTGTCCGCCCCTGACGTCTTCGAGGACATCACGCACCTTATCCTTCGACGCTCCCTGATCGCGCAGCGCCTGCCCGACCTCGCCCTTGCTTTCCACGAGGCCGATCAGCAGGTGCTCCGTTGAGACGTACTCATCATTCATCAAGTCCGCCTCCGCCCGCGCACGATCGAACACCTTCTTGAGCTCGTCGCCAAGATATTGCCCCGAGACGCTCGCCCCGGTCACCTTCGGCAATTTGTCGAGAGCGGAATCGGTCCGCTGCCGGAGCGTGTCGACCGACGCACCGAGCCGGCGAAGAATGGACGTCGTGATTCCTTCCGTGTCACTCAGAAAGGCCTTGAGCACGTGCGCCGGCTCCACACCCTGATGGTTGTTCGAGGCGGCAATCTCCATAGCGGATTGCACAGCCTCCTGGGCTTTAACCGTAAACTTCTGCAGGTTCATGTTTAGTAGGTACCTATTTCTGAAAGTCGGGCGGCGAGCAAGCGTCGATCGATCGCAGCAAGCGTCGACCACTCGGTCACCGTTTTCTGGTGCGAAAGCGATGCCACAGCCATAAACACTGACAAACTGGCACACCACAATGCGAAAACGGACCCCATTGAGGTCGTCTCAAGGGAACAAGACTGAACCAAACATTAAATTTATGCCTTTGACACGATGCGTCAACCAATTCCGGAACCCATGACGCGATGCGTTATTTAATAAAGCGACGATCACGGAATCTGCGACGGCAGAGAGGTTTGCTGCCGTACTCTGGCGTCACCGAATCGTGCCCCGGCGGATTCGACCCCGTCGGCCGTGCACATGCCCGTACGCACACGCCCTCTCGAATTGACGAGTGGAGGACCCTTATGAGCACCAACGACACTTCTGTAGAAAAGAAAAAGAACGACCTGTCCAACCTGCCGACGGAACTGACGGAGCGGGGACGGGAAATCTGGCTGGCCGGCCTCGGCGCGCTGTCTCGCGTGGAAGAGGAAGGCGACAAGGTGTTCAAATCCTTGGTTGAGCGCGGACGCGACTATGAAGGTAAGCGCCGCAAACAGCTCGACGACGCCGCCCACAGCCTCAAGGAGCGTCAGGATGCACTGACGAGCGATGTCAGCAAGCGAATCGACGACGCGACGAAGACCGTCGAGGACGTGGTCAATCGCACAGTGAACAGCACCCTCGGCCGAATCGGCGTCCCGACGCGCCATGAAGTGAAGGGCCTGTCCGACAAGGTCGGCGACCTCTCTCGCAAGCTGGACGCTCTCGGCTCCATGCTCGCGACGCAGGTGCAGGATGCCGAAGGCGAGGTTGTCTACCACGTCTCTCCGCACGAGGAGGGCTGGGCCGTCATCCGCGAGGGCGCCGAGCGCGCGACCAAGCTCTTCGGCACGAAGAAGGAAGCCGTTAGCGCCGGTCGCGATATCGCGAAGAGGCACATCCCAAGCCAGCTCGTCGTCCACAAGCAGGACCGCTCGGTCCAGGAAAGCTTCTCCTACGCGGAAGAAGACGACGAATAACTGCGTCGACATCTCCTACCGTGATCCATTTCGGTAGACGATAGAAAAAGCCCGCTTCCGGTCATGGAAGCGGGCTTTTTCTGTTCAATGTTCAGGGTTCAGAGTTCAAAGTTGACCACCGTCGCACGGCCGTGCGACGGTGGTTTCCTACTTTGACACGTCCACATTTTCAAACGTTCACACTTCCACACTTTCACACTTCCACACCTCCTCACCTCACTGCCTTTCTCGGAGGGACTCGACGGCGTCTTCGCGGCTGCCGTTGCGGAACTGGAGCGCTGCTAAGTCACGATACAGGCCGTCCTGGGCGAATAGCTCTTCGTGCGTTCCTCGTTGCACGATGCGTCCGTGATCGAAAACCAAAATTCGGTCGGCGTCCTGAACGGTGGAGAGACGGTGGGCAATGATAAGGGTTGTTCGCCCCTCCATCAGCCGATCCAGCGCCTCCTGAACGAGTGCCTCTGACGCGGAGTCGAGGGACGAGGTAGCTTCGTCCAGCAGAAGGATCCGAGCGTCGCGGAGAAGTGCCCGTGCAATCGCGATGCGCTGGCGTTGCCCGCCAGAGAGTTTCACGCCACGCTCCCCAACCTCCGCCTCGTATCCGTCGGGCAGCGACGCGATGAACTCGTGCGCATTCGCCGCTCGAGCCGCATCTCGAACCTCCTCGTCCGTTGCCTCAAGCCGGCCATAGCGAATGTTTTCGGCGATTGTCGAGTTGAACAACTGCACATCCTGCGAGACCGACGCCACCTGCGAACGCACCGACTGAATCGTCACGTCGCGGAGGTCTTGCCCGTCGATCATCACGCGCCCCTCCTGCGGATCGTAAAACCGCGGAATGAGACTCATCGCCGTCGACTTCCCCGCCCCGCTCGGCCCGACGAACGCTACGGTTTCGCCCGCGGCCACCTCCATGTTGATGTCCCGTAGCACGGGCTCCTCCTCGTAGGCGAACGTGACGTGGTCGAACGTGATGTCGCCGCGAAGGTCCGTCAGAGGTACGGCATCCGACGCGTCCTGAATCTCCGGCTCCGTGTCCAGCAGTTCGAACAGGCGCTCCGTTGCCCCGGCCGCCGAGTTGAATGTGGAGTAGAGCCGTGACATCCCGCCAACGCTCCTGGCAATATTGAATGCATAGAAGATGAACGCGACCAGATCGCCCGTCGTGAGTCGACCGGCGAGCACCTCCGTTCCGCCGTACCAGAAAATGGCCGTAAGCGCCGAGAAAAACAGGAGTCCGACCACAGAGGAGAAAGTCGCAGACACCAGGACGCGCACACGCGACTCCTCGAACAGGTCGTCCACAGCACGATTGTACCGGTCGACCTCGTAGCCTGACCGGGCGAACGACTTGACGAGACGAACGGACGATAGCGCCTCCTCCGCGATGGCCGTCGTGTCCGCGAGCCGGTCCTGGATGTTGCGCGCGAGCGACCGAATCTTTCGACCAAAGTAGATCGCTGCGATCGTCACCACGGGAACGATGACGAAAATGATGACGCTCAGACGCCAGTTGAGCACGACCATCAGGACGACCGACCCGATGAGCGACAGTGACTGCGTCAGCAGGTCCGCGAGCGCCTGCGTCACGGCGCTCCGCACGGAGCCGACGTCGTTCGTGAGGCGGGACGTCAGGTCGCCGGTACGGTGGTCGCTGAAGAAGCGGAGCGTGAGCCGATGGAGATGCCGGTAGATGCGCTGCCTCAGATCGGCAACGACGCGCTCGCCGGTCCACTCCAGCAAATAGTTACCGCTGAAGGAGACGACGGCCTGGATCAGAAAGAGAACGACCAGTCCTAGCGTGAGGCGATCGAGCATCGCCCGGTTCGCATCCTCGAAGACTGCATTCAGCAGTTCGCGGAGCCCGAGCGGAACGACGAGAGCGACCAGAGATCCCGCCGAGAGCAGGATCAGTGCGCCGAAGAGGCGGCCCCAGTATGGCCGGCTGAGCAGAAATATCCGCCGGAGGGCCGTCCACAGTTTCTTCGGTGAACGACGCGATTCGGCCCCCCCATCCGGGGAGGAGCTTTCTTCAGCCGACGCTTTCAACGGCTGTTCTTCTGTATCCGTCGCTTCGTGTTTGGACGAGCGGTCGCGGGCCATGGACGATACGTGTGCGAGGTGAGCACCCTGCTAGCGTTGACAGGGAAAAGACGCCTGACCTTTCCCTACGCATCGGATGACCGTGCAGGTTCTCTACACGACCGTGCAAAACCCGTAATTATCGCGCGAATGCGCATGCGGACGCCGTGATAAAGAGATGTACTCGAAGCCCGTTCGCCGCCCATCTTATGTCAGTCGACGACAGCATCCGCCAGTGCGGGCGACGTCACCGCGACATCTTGCTCAAGCTTCCCGTCGCGGAGGCGGAGAATCCGGCGGGCGTGATGGGCGATGTCCTCCTCGTGGGTGACGACGAGAAGCGTGTTGCCCTGTCGGTAGAGCGACTCAAACAGCATCATAATCTCGTCGCCTGTTTCTGTGTCGAGATTTCCCGTCGGCTCATCCGCGAGGATGATCGAGGGCCGATTGACCAGGGCCCGGGCCGTAGCGACCCGCTGACGCTGTCCACCCGAGAGTTCATTCGGGCGATGATCCATGCGGTCGCCCAGCCCCACCTTCCGCAGCGCTTCGGCGGCACGCTCGCGGCGCTCCGAACGTGACATGCCGGCGTAGATCAGCGGCAACTCCGCGTTGCGGAGGCAGTCAACACGCGGCAACAAGTTAAACGTCTGGAAAACGAAGCCGATCTCCCGATTCCGGATTTCCGCCAATTCGTCGTCGGTATAATGACTGACATCCTGACCGTTCAGAAAATACTGGCCGCTCGTTGGCGTGTCGAGGCAGCCGAGCATGTTCATCAGTGTCGACTTGCCCGACCCCGATGGTCCCATGATGGCGATGTACTCGCCGCGCTCTACGGAAAGCGTGATGCCGTCGAGGGCCCAGACGACCTCAGATCCCATCTGATAGCGCTTTTTGAGGTCGTTGACCTGAATCAGCGGCCTCTCTGCGCTGGGCGTGGTTGCTGCGTCGGTTCGCGTCGCTTCCATCGGTTCGAGTCGAGATACGTTTCGTAGAGAAGAGCGGTCCGTCGTGCGCCGGTTAGTCGTTCGATGCAATCTCCATACTTGAGCCGTCCTCCGACTTGTCACGGATCCGGACGCGGTCCCCTTCGGAGAGTTCGCGACTCACGGCACTATATGGACCAATGATCACGTTTTCGCCCCCCTCGAGACCCGCAACCACAGCCACGTGCGTATCGTCCGAGATGCTGGTCTCGACCTCAACCATTCGTGCCGTATCGGCCTCGGCAACGAAGACCACGCGCCGCAGATCTTCTTTGCGGTCGAGGCCTTCCGGTTCATCAGAACCGCCGTCCAACGCGTTGAAGTCGCGCACGGTCACCGCCTGAATCGGGACGGACACGACATCCGCCATCGTCTGCGTGAAGATGTCGACGGTTCCGCTCATACCCGGTCGGAGGTTCGGCGGTGCATCCGGCCCCGTTGGCACCTCCTGACGCGTTACGCCGCTGCCGTTTGAAGCGACCTGGCCCGCGTCGACGTTGTGCGCGTCCAAGACGCGAACCTTCACCGGGAAGTTCGTCACCTGATCCTGCGTTCCCTCCCCGCTAACGCGAGCGGAGTTCGCTATTTCCGTGACCGCACCTCGAAAGCGGCGGTCGGGATAGGCGTCAATCTCGATTGCTGCCGTATCCTGCAGTGCCACGTTGACGACATCGTTCTCATTGACGTCGACCTCGAGCTCCATCTGGTCGAGGCGAGCGATATTCATAATTTCGGTTCCCTGCATCTGCGACGTTCCCACGACGCGCTCCCCGGCTTCCACGTTGAGCTTACTTACGGTGCCATCCATCGGCGCGTAGATGCGCGTTTTCTCCAGCTGCTCGCGGGAATCCTGCAGCCGTGCTTCGGCGCTTTCGACCTGGTAGCGTGCGGCTTCCAAGCGAGCGACCGACTGGTGATAGGTCGACTGCGCCGTTTCAAAGTCGGCGTCCGACACCACGCCCTTGTCGTACAGCTTCTCCTGACGCTCGAACTGCTGTCGCGCCTGCAGCGAATCGGCCCGGCGCTCCGAGAGCGTCGCCCGTGCCTGCGAGACCTCAGCCCGTGCACGCTCGACCTCTGCGACGTAATTGTCCGGGCGGAGACGCGTCAATAGCTGGCCCTTCTTGACCTGATCCCCCTCGCGCACCGTCAGCTCCACGATCTCTCCCGATACATCCGGGCTGATCGTCACTTCGGTCTCCGGCTGAGCTCGACCGAAGGCCGTCACGACCTGCGTGATCGTGCGATGCTCGGCTTCAGCGACCTCCACGGGTCTTCCTTCCTCCCCGTTTCCAAGAAAACCGGTGGACCACGCCGTGACGCCAGCAGCGAGGCCGACGACGAGAAGACCACCCACGATATAAAGGATGCGACGCGTGCGACTGGATGATGACGTAGCCATGAGTCAGAGCAGAGAGATCAGAAAAAAGCGGAGCGGGCCGAACGAAACCGCTATAACGCTACACTAAAATAGCGACTCGTTCGGGTTGAGGCTGCCCACGTAGTAGGCAATAAGTTTCTTCTGGAACACGTAGTTGTATCGAGCGCGGATGCGCTGGCTCGCCGCCTGCACAAAATTTCGGTTCGCGTTCGTCAGCTCGACGATATCGGCCGCGCCCAGGTTGTACCGTTCTTGAGCGGCTTCTCGGGCCTGACGGGCCGCTCGCAATTGCTTCTCCGTGACATCGAGTTGCTTGACGGCCGTCTGGTAGTTCAGGTACGCCTCTCGAACTTCGAGGGCGATGTCGAGCCTGGTATCTTCGAGGTCGTATTGGGCGTTCAGCTTTTGAACCTGTGCATTCTCAACCTGCTGCTCCCGGCGCAGTCCATCGAAGAGGTTGTACCGGAAGCTGATACCAACATTTCCACCACGGCGGCGGTCGAGAATATCGAAGAACGAAAAGGTCTCGATCACCTGACCGTTCGGCCCCACAAGTTCTGTGGCCGTGCTGGACCAGTTCGATCCGTACCCAGCGCTGAGCGACACCGTCGGGAGGTACGAGGAACGGGCAGACGTCACTTCTCTCTCGGCGGCACGTACGCTAGCAGCGTTGGCCCGCAGGTCTGAGCGTTGATTGTACGCCTGCTGCATGAGAGCATCGAGCTGGTACGGCGTTTCTGGTTCGACGTCTTCCTCAAGTTCAGGCGCCTGAAAGTCATACGCCGTCATCGGATCGAGGCGGAGAACCTGAATGAGGCGTGATTCCGCAAGCTGAACGTCTCGCTCCGCCGTCAGGACAGCCGATTCTGCTTCCGCAACCGCAGCTTGCTGCTCGTAGAGTGCCGAGATGGGTCGAGAACCCGCATCTACAAACTCTTCGATCTGCCGCAACTGCTGGCGGCGCGCTTCGAGCTCCTCCTTCTGTACGACGAGAATTTCGCGTTGCTCGAGGAGGCTGATGTAGTTGTTCATGACGCGAAACACAACGTCCTGCCGGCTTCGCTCAAGCGAGAGGTCAGCCGACGTGGACTGATACTCCGCACTGCGCATGGACGACCAGTTCTGCACGCCGAGTCCCTGAAATGTGAGGCTCGCGTTGCCGTCGATGGAAAAGAAGTCGGTAGACTCATTGACGATTCGGCCCTCCTCCTGCGAGAAGCTCCGACCGAAATTCCGAGAGAGTCGGGACGTGACATCAGCCGACGGCATCCAGTCCAGCCGCTCCGCCCACATATTGGTTTCTGCACGGCGCGCTTCGGCAGACGCCCGTTTCAAATTCGTGTTTTGATCCAAAGCGATGTTGACCGCCTGATCGAAGGAAATAACCGTTGAGTCCGCGCCCGTCGTTTGAGCCACAGCAGGCCCGGCGGGTGCAACCATAGCCGTCAGGATGCAGACAAGAACGGCTGCGATCAAGCTTCGAACTGGGGAAACCGCGCGGGCGGCGTTCCCGGACGCCGGAGGAAAGAGTCTCGCCATCATAGAGGAGCGTACGTCGTCAATCAGAAGGATAAGAGCGAAGGATGAACGAGGCGCGAGGCGGCGGGCCGGACCAGGGCACCGAGCGAGGAACGTGGCTATTGCGTAGGACAACAGCGTCCCTCCCATGAGCGTCGGGGGTAACACGAGAGGCAGAGGTCGACTGTTACAGCCCCCGTGGAATTTGTTATGATCGTGTGCCGCCGGGCCAGAACGGAAGGTCTCGTTCGGGAGATTTACACGATCCCTGTCCGTCCAGGTGCCGTTTCACGGATCCGTTCGTGGTACGCGAGCCGCCGTTTATGACAAACGGTTTTGATATTTCGCAGCGTCTCGGGTGGTGCCTATGGTAGGACAGCGAGCGGACTGTTCACCAGCAGAAGTCCCATGGAAAGACGATTCGCCTTTCTTTTCACAAATACCGCGTCTTTACACGCCACATCCCCTCGGAGCAGCTACGAGACGTTCGCGATGGTGCGCGCAGACATTCGCCTCCACCGATCAAACAGAAACGTGGATAGGGCGAGAGCCGGATGGACAGGTGTCCGGCAACACGAGAGATGCGGAGGGGGAGGGATTCGAACCCCCGAGACCCGCGAAGGGCCTGCCGGTTTTCAAGACCGGTGCATTCAACCAGGCTCTGCCACCCCTCCATGTGCAGCGACGCTGCAGGATGGCGGTCTCGATCGGCCCTCAGGCACCGGAAGCGGCGGTTTCGGGGCGAATGGGGAGGAATTTCGGCTCCCCGGGATCGAGATTGGATGTCTTTGACGCGACGTCGCAATGCAAAAAGTCGCGCTTCTCATCGAGCTCTTTTGGCTCGGTGCATCGTACAATACTTTACGAGGTGAATCAAGGTCCGTAGTCCGTGGTCGATGAACCGAGGATCTGCTCCTCTTCACAGAGTTTCCGACGATGCTAAGCGACCGACCAACCGTGCGTCGCCGCCCTGTCTCTACTTCGTGATCCTGTCGTTCTGATGAAGCGTTCGTTGTGCGGATGTCAAACCCGGCCGTGGCTGGTCCACAAGGCGTCGTGCGAATGAGCCAGATACGGTTGGAGAGCGATGACACGATTGTGTACGGTGCAGTCATCAGAACAGACTGCGACGCCGAAATGAATCTGCCATTTACGGAAGAACAGTTTTTCGCTGTTTTCAGCGACTACAATGAGGCCATCGGGTGGGTCCCGGTCGTTGCCTACGCACTCGGCCTGCTCGCGGTCGCCCTCGCTGTTCGGGGTACACTGCGAGGAACCCGCGTAATTTCGGCGATCCTAACACTCTTCTGGGGCTGGATGGGCGCGGTCTACCATCTGGAGTTCTTCATCGAGATCAACCCGCTCGCCGTCGCATTCGGTGTCGCATTCCTCTTGCAGAGCGCGATCTTCCTCCACGCCAGCATCCGCTCCCAACCCATTCCTCGCTTCACAGCGCGAGCAGACATGCGTGGCGGACTCGGCGTCGTTCTGATGCTGTACGCAATGGTGGTGTATCCTATCGTCGGCATCATCCTCGGGCGAAGTTATCCGGCCGTCCCCCTCTTCGGTGTGGCGCCGTGCCCGACCACCATCTTCACACTGGGCCTTTTCCTCTGGTCCCGTGGACCGCTGTCAGCTCGCCTCTGGATGATTCCCGTCGTGTGGGCCCTCGTCGGAACGACGGCGGCATGGACGCTCGGCGTCTGGGAAGACCTCGGCCTCCTCGTCGCAACTCTGCTGACGGTGCCCGCACTCATTCACAGTTCCCGACATCGAAAACGGGACATGCCGTTGACCTAAACGGGTCGCAGCGAACCAAGGACGGCAGATTGCCCACAAGGTCGTCGGAGGTTTCGCACGAGCACGCAGACGGATGCGCGATGCTCTGACGGGGATTGACTCCGACGGCGCCATGCTTGATGTCCCGTAGTGACGGCAATTTTCGCCCTCGTTCATATTCTGGGTTATTGAAATGATTCTTTGTGCATTTCCTCCACTTCTGGTTCAGCATTCCGTCCTCACTTCTTCACTGAACGCCACGCCGTTATATCCCGAACGACACACGTCACTACACTTCTGCTCGTCCTCCTCATCGGAGGTTTGACACGTCCTGCGGCTGCACAGGTCACCGAAGTAACGACGCAGGATCTGCTCAACCTCGTCGGCACGAGTGACATCGCGCAGGTCTTCGAAACAGGCGAGCTTGATTCCAGCACAAATGTTGACCTGAACGATCTTCTAAATGCCACAGGGGCAAACCAGGTATATGATATTCGGCCGTTCACTTTTTCGCTAACAGGTGAAGGACTGATTCGCTACCGCACGGTTACGGAAGCTCAGGCACTTGGCTGGCCCGGCTCCAACGACAGCTACTTTTCGCAAGCGTCGGATGCATTCGCACTCGACCTGCGCGACACCAATGGGGACGTCGTCGGCAGCGTCTACTCCTACCACACGATCGAAACCTCCGGCGCAACGGAAGGCGACAACAGCTACGGCAGCTCATTCGAAACGTCGAGCGGATCTTTTACCTTGAAATACGATCCTCCGCTCCTGCAGTACAAGACGCCGCTCGTGTTCTCCCCAACGCCCACAACATGGAGCAGCTCATCGACCGAGGAATCTTTCGCCACGACGAGCAGCATCACAGTGGACGGTGAAGTCGAAGGCTACGGAACGATCCGTACGCCAGCTGGCGACTTCGAGGTGATGCGCGTCCGACGCGAGACGACACAGTCTGGGTTCACGTCAACGGACTACGAGTTCATTTCTCCAGATGCCGGATTTACGGTGGCTACGATCGAAGGAGACGGCTTCGGAAGCTACACCGTCACGCTCACAGCCATCTCGGATAATTTCGCCGAGACGAGCATCGCCTCGAACCAGACGGGGGCCATCCTCGACAGCGATCGGCTCGCGATCTCATTCTCCTCTGGAAGTAGCACAGACGGACAGATCGCGCTCGCAACGTACAATCGCCGGCCGTACAACGACGACTTCGACGGTAGCTCCGCGACATCCGGCGACGGTACGAGCATCACGCCAGATGTTCTATTCGACGATCAGTATTACCTCGTATATGATGTCGACGACACGCTAAGTGGCTTTACGGCGGAGGTCTGCTTCGACGCAAGCACCGTCCCGGGCGTCTCGGACATTCAGAAGCTCGTCCTTCTGACGCGCGACTTCCCGAATGAAGCGTGGTCTCCGCTCAACACCACGGTGAATGGGTCAGCCGTATGCGCGTCGGTCTCCGACTTCTCACAGTTTGCGCTAGGATCGAATACCACGTACAACGCGCTTCCGGTGGAGCTATCCGCCTTCGACGTGGTCGCGGATAACGGGACCGCGCTCCTGACCTGGTCAACGCTCTCCGAGCAGGCCAACGACGGCTTCCACATCGAGCACCGGACGGACAAACGCGCAGGCTGGTCGCGGATTGGTTTTGTGGATGGCGTGGGTACGACCGATCAGGCGCAAAGCTACCGCTTCCGCACGGACGCGTTGACGCCGGGCGTCCACCACTTCCGCCTCGTCCAGGTCGACCTGGACGGCACCTCGACGCTCACCTCGGAGCGAACCCTCCGAATCCGTCCGTCAGACGCCGTGATGCTGATCTCGCCTGCACCGAACCCGGCCGCATCTAATGCACGGATCGGTCTCGTGCTTCGCGAATCGGCCGATGTAACCGTCGAGGTGTTCGACGTGCTGGGTCGCCGACAGGCGTTGCTCCACGACGGGCTGCTCTCTGCCGGTCCCGAGCACAGCTTCCGGGTTGACGTGTCGACATGGGCCAGCGGAACGTACCTCGTCCGTGTGACGGGCGCCGGCTCACCGACCGCGACGCGACTTACGGTGGTTCGCTAGACTGAACCCCCATTCTTTCCACCCAATCGCCCCGTTCGGCTCTCGGCTGAACGGGGCGAGCTCATTAGGGGCAATGTGACCTTCCTCGTCCGGCATTACCGTGGCCCGATCGCGGGCCGGGTCTGTGCATCACGACTCCCGGAATCGTCCGCCGGACCGAATCGGCCTCTCAGCCAGGGTGACGTGACGCCTCCAAGCAAAAATCCGCTGGCGACGGTGATAAGACCAAAGACGGAGAAGGCCTGCAAAGCAGGTGGTTGAAGTCGCTGCGTGCATCGTAATCCATAATGTGAAGCATCCAGAGCCCGTCGAACCAGCGCCAGGTGTTGTTTCGACGTGCCTCGACACGTGCCCGGTCGGCCGAAACGTAGATGCGCGTGTCGCTCGGGTGGTCGAACACGACACGGTACGCCGGCAGCGTGACACCACGATATTCGCTTCCCTCCGGTGCCGTATCGAGCCGGTCCACGCGCCGAACGGGGACATCAGGTGTAAAATCTGCCCGAGCAAGGCGGACGGCCTCCTTTTCCGCAAGCGGCTGGCGCAACCCGCCCGTTCGGGCATCGGCAATGGCCACGTGCGTTTCATTTCCCGCGTAATAGGTCACTTCGTAGATCGGCTCGTCGAACAGCGAGCGGAGTTCAAGCGAATGGAGATCGACCTCACCGTGACGCTCGGACAGGGCACTAACGACGGCCCTGGGCGACGACAGGGAGTCATCGGCGAAAGAAAGAGGGACCAACTCAGAGACCAGGTCACGCACTGGCGACCTATCAGTTTTCATCCACGCGCATCACTGGGCCACCCGGCGGTTGCGGCGGATCGAGAGGCTCAGTCGCAGACGGCCCGCTCGACGGCATGCCTTCTGGAACGGATGGCATCCACCCCATGGATGTGTCCGGCGGCAGAGCATCGGTCCATTTAGGACACTCGTTTCGCGAGCCCCGGACCAGGCAGCACTGAATCTGAACCTTATGCTCGGTTGACCGACCGATCGCACTCCGTGCCGTCACCATACCTTTTCCGTTTTGCTCACGGACGGCAATCGACCGCTGGCTGCGCGTTCCGGGCGTTCCTCTCGGGTCATCCTGCACGGTCACGTCAACCCACAAATTCCCTTTCGAAGCCACGGTTAGCGTACCGGCTGGACGGATGTTAAAGAGATCCTGATTCGCATGATTTTGGATCTGGTAGCGGCACGTTCCTCCGTCGTCGTACACACGGATGAGGTAGCGGTCCGAGCGGTTCTGACCGGCAGCCTCCAGTGGAAGGAGGAGGAATGATGCAAGCACGAGGAGGGCAATACGACCGTACAACATGAGGTTCAGGTAATGTAGAAAGTGGAATGGAGAGAGCCGGAAAGAGGTCGTCAGCTACCGTAATCCGGAGGATGCACTCGATCAATTGTTGGGCGATCCGGTACTGCGCACATCGTTTTTCTGAAGACGATCGACAACCCGGGGGTCGCGACGCAAATCGTCGAGGAACGGCGAGTAGGCAAGCTGTATCCAGCCGTAGTTGCGGTCAAGGGCTGACTGGATCCAGTCCCACGCCGTTTCGCGCTCGTCTAGCGACTCGTACAGTGCTCCGATGCTGAATGACATCACGACATCCGTGCTCTCCTTCTCGACGACAGATTCGAGGCGGCGAAGCCACACGCGGGCGCTATCCGTGTGTGCCAAGCGCTGGTAGTACTGCGACAAGCTCGCGAGCACCCACGGATCGCGGTCGCGCACGGACAACTGCTCCTGAGCGAGATCAATCGCCCGTCGATACGAGTCCGGAGCCCGATCCGCCAGATGGTCGCTCCATACCTGCGCATCGGCGAGAGCCCCGGCGAGACCGTAATCCTTCGGATGCTGGCCGAGCGCCCGGTCGTAGAGTCGAGCCGCATCATTGAAGCGCCCGACATAGAAATATGCCGTGGCCAGGTTGGGGACGGCGGACGCGCGTGTAGAGTCGAGTTCGACAAGGTGTTCGAACGACGAGATCGCCTGCTCGAGCTTTTGCATCTGCCAGTAGGTAACGGCGATGTTGTTGAGCAACGTCGGATTGGCCGAGGCCAGACGGAGGCCCCGCGTGTACTGCACGACGGCATCGGAATACCGGCCCTGGCTGTAGTAGAAGGCACCGAGCACGTTGTAATTCTTCCAGTACTCTGGCTGCCTCGCGATCGCCTCACGATACGTCAACTCCGCCCGCTCGATTTTCCCCTGACGCCGATATACTGTCGCTAGATGGCGGTACGGATCCGATGCTCTGGGGTCGAGCGAAATGGCCCGCTCAAAGGCTTCGATGGCTGCGTCCTCGTGGCGCTGATCGCTTCTCAAGATACCGAGGGTGGTCCATGCCGGACCGAGGGTGGAATCAATCGACAACGCCCTCTGACTCTGCCAGATCGCGGCGTTCACCCACTTCACGTCGCTCGTGCGCTTGTACTTTTGCCAGTAGGCTTCGCCTAAACCGGCTGCAGCGAGTGCAAACGTCGAGTCAATCGCAACGGCCTGGAGAAACCGGTCGATGGCCGAATCGATCTCCCGAACGGACGTGGCCCCGCGCAGCAGACCGCGCCCCTCCACGTAGAGTCTTCCGGCGTCGGGATCTTGCGTGCGCCCTTGATGCACCAGCGATGCCTGTCGGACCGCGACGTGAACGTCCAGCATCCGAGCGAGATGGTGCGTTGCTTCGTCCTGTAGGTCGATGACCCGACCCTCCGCAACGTCGATCTGCCGGGACTGCATCTGCCGCCCCGAACGCGCATCGATCAGGTTGAGTGTCAGCCGCACACGTTCCTCCGCGAACTGCATGCTGCCGCTGACAACGAGGGACACCCCGAACTGCTGCCGGGCCGTACTGGGCGTCATGGTTCCAGTAATTTCCGCAGACGGAACGACCCAGAGCGCTTCGTCAAACTGGCTGAACTGCGTGACAGCGCTTGTCAATGTTTCCATCAATCCGGCTGCGAGCACATCGGCATCGGGCTCTGTCGCGCTGACGACGCGAAACGGAAGCACGGCGATATGCCGAGGGCGTGCCGCATCAACCGTCGAAAGAGAAAACAAACCGGCTCCGAGCGCGATCGCCATCACGATACCAACCGTAGCCACTTCCCAGGAGGCCAGGCGACCCAGCAATGATGACTCGTCGCCAACCGCCTCCTCAACGTTGGAAACAGCACCCTCGTCTTCGTCCCCGTCGTCCCGGAGGATGCCTATGGTCGTCCATTCGTACGCCCATGCCAGTACGCAGGCGACTGGAAAGCCCGCTATGAGTGCGATGAGCATCGCGCGCATCACCCAGTCGGGCCAGCCGAAGGCGGGTATGACGATCGACGCCACCTGGACCAGGAGCCACCCGGACACGGCGTATCCGGCGGCGACCTTTACGACGCTTCGACGCTGTAACTCACCCAGAAATTGAGACGGAAACGGCATGGACTTCGGGTGCCGAAATAGGGGGGCTACGCAATTTAGGGAACGCCCTGACTGCGACTAAGGACCAAAAGGCGTGGTCGAGCGAGCCTCTCACCTGGTGCTCGCTCAACCGAAACGAAACCGGATATTCCCACCATCATGCAATCCGGTCTCGTGAATCGTCTACCACGTATTTACTTCTCGTCGGATACTGTCGCGGTGGGTTTGGACGCTTCGAGCCCTGAGTTCCAGACTTCACGATCGATCTGCCACTGACCGTTCACATTTCGCCAGACGGCCATGTAGCGTCCCTCCTCCACGACCTCCTCACCCGCGTACACTTTGCTCTCACCCATCTCGACGGCCTGGTCTCCGAACGCTCGGATCTCAGCGGTCTCGAGTTCGATTCGATCCATCCCCGTTAACCCAGCCGCATACATTTCTCGAACCCCATCACGTCCGCGAACAAGTGGTCGATTGGGCGGCGCGACAACAGCGTTCTCGGTGTACATTTCGCTCAGCTGGTCAACATTTTTCGCCGCCATGGCGTCCTCGAATTGTCGGTTCACCTTCTGAATCTCCGCCTTCACGATGTTGGTCTTGCTGATCTCAAAGTCCGCATCGCGCTCAAGAGCCATTTTGAATTGCTGAATGGCTTCATCGTACCGGTCGGTGGTGAGATACAACTCCCCGAGTGAATCGTATGGGTTGGGCTCGTCGGGAGCCGCCTCGACGTACGACTTCAGCGCTTGCTCTGCCGCGTCATAATTCCCGGCCTCGAGCTCGATATAGCCGAGCATGTTGTAGGCGGGCGCAAACTCCGGCTTCATTTCCAGAATGTGCTGCGTCGTCGCGCGAGCCGCCTCATACTCTTTCCTTCGATACTCCTGCCACCCGACGTGGAGCGATGCGTAGACATCGTCCGGATACGTCTCGGCCGCCTTCTTAGCGAGTTCGTACTCCTTTTCGTGGTTACCGTCCAGGTGAGCTCCGTACGATTGAATGATCAACTGCTCGCCCTCGGTCACAGCGTCCAGCCGCTGTTCTGCTTGCTCGAAATGCTTCTTCCGTTTCTCTCCATCGAGCAAGGAGGCTAAATAAAGATGAGCGAGAGCAAAATCGGCGTCTTCCTCAAGGGCGACCTTAAATCGATCGATCGCCTTTTCCTGGTGGACATTGGCTGCATGCTCGCGGCCCTCCTCAAACGCCTCCCGGGCTGCGTCGGATGTCGTCGTGATCGTGATTTCCTGACCGTAAACCAGCGAGGTCGGAAGGAGAAGGACAAGTAGTAACACTAAAAATCGATATGCCATGGGTCTACCTGACTGAAGATGCAAATACGAGATAACGTAGACACCGACCGGCCTCATATTGACGTAGCCGGACGCCGCGATACACCCGCCAAAGAGGCGAACACGTCGATCCCTCGAACCCACGAAAAGTGTCGGCCTGCCTCACCCACACCTTGATTTAAAGACGATGTCGCAAATCTACCGCACAGCCGTCGCACCGGTGGCTCCGTACGTACATATTCTGCCATGCGTCTGCGCACGATAGGAAGAACCCCTCTCGACATGACGGATATACGGCGCACATGTGGGTATGCCGACGGCTACTCTATTTCCCCAAAGGAATATCCAATCAGGGGAATACATCGATCATCGATTTCCGAACATCCTAGCACACGTCTCTCGACCGGAATCTAAACGGAGTCTGATATCCGACGCGTCTGGTTGTGGAAGTGCAATACGATTCGGATTATATACCGTCCAGAGACATTTCCTTCACGAGCCGCTGCCCGTATGCCTCGTCTTTCACGTCTCCTCCCCTGCTTGCTTTTTCTCGCGGGGCTTCTGCCTCTTTCCGCTTCCGCGCAGACCGCCGCGTTGACGTCACCCTCGTCGTCGGGCGCCGGTGGTTTTGGTCATGCTCTGGCTATGTCCGGTGACGTCCTGTTTGCCGGTGAAGCCCGAAGCATTCACGCTCCCGGCCGCGTGTTGGTATACCGATGGACGGGCGACGCCTGGGAACAACATGCCGAACTGACGGCCGCGGAGGCCGAGGTGGGTGATGGCTTCGGTGAGGCTCTCGCCGTGGATGGCGATCGGCTGGTTGTCGGTGCGTCCTCGTCCAACGCGGCTTATGTGTTCGACCGCGAAGGCGAAACATGGACACAGACAGCCCGCCTCACGCCTCCGGACGAGGCGGTAGCGGGTCCAAAAAAACGGGCATTCGCTACGTCCGTCGCCGTGGATGGCAGCACGGTTGCCGTCAACGTCACCGACCCGCCTTTTACGTTCGATCCCGGCAAGGGCGCCGTCGTTGTTTTCGAAGAGGGACGTGACGGCTGGTCTCCCGGTGAGGTGGTCGCTCCGGCCGAGCGTGTAGATGGCGATGGCTTCGGCGACGCGATCGGGTTGCAAAAAGACGAACTATTCGTCAGTGCTCCCAGCGCGAACGGCAATGCCGGACACGTCCTCCGCTTCGTTCGCACGGACGACGGCTGGCAAGAGACAGAGACCTTCACCGGTATGAACGGTCAGTTTGGCACCGCCCTCCACCTGGACGGGGACGAACTCCTGATCGGAGTACCGGGCGCGATGAATCGCGTGGGAGCGGTCCAGATCGCTCGTCGCAGCCAGGATACGTGGGCACTTCAGGATACTCTAACGGCCGGCGATGAATCGCAAAACGGTCGCTTTGGCCAGTCCCTCGCTCGCACGAACAACTTCACGTGGGTCGGCGCACCGGGCACAGAGAAGAATACGGGTGCCGTCTACCGCTTCCCACGCGAGGGCGGTCGTTCGGCCGAACGCCTCGTGCACCCGGCCAGCACGCCCGGAGACCGGCTCGGTGGCGCCCTTGTCGGACATGGCGACCGGATCGTTGCTGCCCAACCTGGACAGAACTACGGCGCACGCATGACCGGATCCAGCTCGATCACAGCCTTCAACGCTAGCACCAACACGTGGTCAGACACGCCGATTTCCGCCCCGAGCCGAGACATCTTCACGGCTGTCACCGGCGAAAAGACGACGTGCTCCGGCGGGAAAGCGTCTCTCTTTGACTGCAAGGAGGTGGATCTGCTCTCCTTCCTGCCGGTGGACGCCATCAGCGACACGCCCGGTGTACGCGTGAATGACGTCTGGGGCTGGACCGACCCGGAGACGGATCGGGACTACGCCGTCGTCGGCCGCGTCAACGGGACCTCGTTCGTGGACGTGACCGACCCGATGCGCCCCGTCTATGTCGGCGAACTCCCCATGACCGAAGGCACGGAGGCGAAAATCTGGCGCGACGTCAAGGTCTACGAGAACCATGCGTTTATCGTCGCAGATAACGTCGGCAAACACGGGATGCAGATCTTTGATCTCACGCAGCTCCGGGACGTCGCGGAAGAGGAGCAGCCGAAAACGTTCGAGGCGACCACTATTTACGACGGCGTTCACAGCGCGCACAACGTGTTCATCAACGAGGACACCGGTTTCGCCTACGTCGTAGGGTCGAACGGCGGCGGTCAAACGTGCGGCGGGGGCCTCCACATGGTCGACGTGCGCGAGCCGACGAAGCCCTCGTTCGCGGGCTGCTACACCGACGTGGGTACCGGCATGACGGGCACCGGCACGACCCACGACACGCAGTGCGTCGTGTACCGTGGCCCCGATGAGCGCTATCAGGGCAACGAGATTTGCTTCGCGTCGAACGAGACCGCGGTGAGCATCGCCGATGTCACCGACAAGTCGAACCCGAAGAACCTGTCGCGCGCAGAGCATCCACGCAGCGCCTACATCCACCAAGGCTGGCTGACGGAGGATCAGCGCTACCTCTTCGTCAACGACGAGCTCGACGAGATGAGCGGTATCACCGACCGGACCCGTACGATGGTGTGGGACGTGAGCCGCCTCGACGATCCGCAGCTCGTGACGGAGTTCTTCCTGTCCGTCCCGGCCTCCGACCACAATCTCTACATTCGTGGCAACACGATGTATCAGGCGAACTACTCCAGCGGCCTCCGTGTGGTGGACGTTTCTGACCCGACGAAGCCTCGCGAAATTGGCTACTTCGACACGCTTCCGTTCGGGAAAGATGCTCCCGTATTCGAAGGCGCCTTCAGCAACTACCCGTTCTTCGAAAGCGGAATTGTCGTTGTCACGAGCATGCAGGAAGGTCTCTTCATTCTGAAAAAAGCCGACCCCGAGATGTAGCGTCTGGATGCCGTCGAAATATCGGCCCTGTAACCCGAGTGCTTTCCTACACGGGCCCGCCCTTGCCTTCCGTCACTCATACGGAGGACGGGCGGGTCTTCTCGGTTCGACCCGAAGCGATGGATGTGGTGAAGCGATCCGCGAGCCACGGGGCGGAATACCCGGACCCTTGCCCCAAACAAAGGATGACATTCATCTCCGAGGATCCCGGTACCGTCACGCGCAACCAGGTTGTATGCTAAACCCGACCGCACGTCCTTCCTGACGACGCACGCCGGACTCGAACCATGAATATCGCACGCTGGCGCCAGGTGATAGCAATCGCAGGCACCCTTCTCATTTTCAGCACGCTGGGGGCAGAAAGCCTTCAGGCGCAGAACAGGCAGAACCGCTGGGTTGCAGACAGCACGTATGCTCGCCTGTATGACCCGGCGACCCTCGACACGCTGCATGGCACCATCGCACGGATCGACCGCATCGCTTCTCCCGGTCGTAGAGCCACGACCGGCATCCACATCGAGTTGGACACGGGTGCGGAGACGCTCCCGGTGCATCTCGGGCCGGCCTTTTTCGTCGAGGATCCAGAGCAGCCGCTTCGGGTCGGAGACGAGATCAAGGTGACCGGCTCGCGCGTCACATTTCAGGGAGAGGCGGCCCTGATCGCCACCCAGATGAGGCA
The DNA here is from genome assembly GCF_002554795.1 of Longibacter salinarum. Classification (NCBI taxonomy): domain Bacteria; kingdom Pseudomonadati; phylum Rhodothermota; class Rhodothermia; order Rhodothermales; family Salisaetaceae; genus Longibacter; species Longibacter salinarum. The sequence continues at coordinate 49,347 of NZ_PDEQ01000012.1, forward strand.
CGGCGACCGATTCCTGCAGCTCCGGACGGCCGACGGACGGCCGATGTGGCGCGGACGGCGTGGGCCGCGCTGACCCTGACGGCGAGCCTGCCCTTACTCCCGAAAAGCCAGAAGCCGGAGTCCGTTCAGGGAAACGACCACGGTGGAACCCTCATGACCGACGACGGCCAGCGGCAACGCGATCCCGGCCGTGAGGATCGTGGCGATCATGACGATGATGGCCGCGAACGCAATCGACAGGTTGACGCGAAGGGTGCGCCGGGTGGCGTGGCTCAGCGAAAGAGCGTACGGGAGCTTGGTCAGATCATCGCCCATTAACACCAGGTCGGCAGTCTCAAGGGCGACATCGGTCCCTGCGCCTCCCATCGCCACACCGACGGTCGCCGTGGCCAGAGCAGGTGCGTCGTTCACGCCGTCGCCCACCATGGCCACAGACCCGTAGCGAGCCACGAGCTGGCGCACTCGGTCGACCTTCTGCTCCGGCAAGAGCTCGGCGTACACCTCATCCACTCCGACAGCCTCCCCGATGCGGCGGGCAACGGTGGCGTGGTCCCCCGTGAGCATGACGATATGTTCGACGCCCTGAGCCCGAAGGGCCTCCACGGTGCGACGCGCCTCGTCACGAACGACATCGGCGTAGGCGATCCATCCAATCACCTGCACACCCGCATCCGTCTCGGCAGCGACCAGCACGCTGGTCTTTCCATCCTCCTGCCATTCCCGCACGGCCTTCAGCCCCTCGTCCAGGCCTGTGATCGTCCCACCGTCGCGACTTTCGAAGTACGCTGGATTGCCGATGTGAACTGTGCGACCCGCGACATCAGCACGAACGCCTTTCCCGACACTCGCGTGGAAGCGGGCGGCCGGAGGAAGGTCGAGTCCCCTCGTCTCGGCTGCGGCCACGGTGGCCCGCGCGAGGTGATGCTCCGAGCGTGACTGTACTGCCGCAGCGAGAGTGAGCAGGCGCGTCTCCGTCAGTTCCTCCGTGCCGAGCGTCGATCCGGGTCGAACTTCGAGATCCGTGAGTTCGGTATCGCCCTTCGTGAGGGTACCGGTCTTATCGAACGCGACCGCACGCACCGACGCTGCCGCTTCGACGTGGGCACCACCTTTAAAAAGAACGCCGCGCCGTGCACCTGCCGCGATGGCCGACAACACGGCCGCCGGCGTCGAAATCACCACTGCGCACGGTGACGCGGCCACCATCAGCGTCATCGCACGATACAGAGCGGTCCCCGTAGACTCGCCGACGAGCAACCCGACCACGGCGGCGGTGACCGTCAAGCCGAGAACGCCCAGAACGTACGGTTGCTCGAGCCGGTCGATCAGCCGCTGCGTCTGGGCCTTCTGCCCCTGCGCGTGCTCGACCATGCTGATAAGTCGTGCGATGGCCGACTCCGTCGCTCGACGCGTCACACGCACGTCGAGGCTGCCGTCCTCGTTGATCGTTCCGCCGTATACGTCGTCCCCAGCGGACTTGTGAACCGGCACAGACTCCCCGGTCAGTGCCGACTGGTCGACGGCGCTCTCTCCAGCTGTCACCGTTCCGTCGAGGGGTACGCGGTCACCCGGCCGCACAACGAACACGTCGCCCACGTCGACCTCCTCGATCGGAAGCGTCACTTCCGTACCATTCCGGCGGACCTGCGCCTCCTCGGGCCGGAGCGTCATGAGGGCTTCGATCGCCCGCCGCGATCGGCCGATGGCGTAATGCTGAAGGACGTTCGACAGAGAGAACAGGAAGAGCAACATCGCCCCTTCGAAGGGCGCCCCGATGGCAAGGGCCCCCACCGCAGCAAGGATCATGAGCAGGTCAATGTCGACGGCCCGATGGCGGAGCGTCTCCAGCCCGGCCACAAGACCGTACCACCCGCCGAAGACGTACGACACCGCATAGCTGATCCAGCGCACGGTCGTGGGCAGGTCGAGCCAGCCGGCAACCAGTCCACCCACCATGCCGGCAAGTGACAACGCCACGAACACCGACTCCCGCCGAAGCTGAACCCGATCGACCGGAGCCTCCTTCGCGTCGCCGGTGTCATCCGACATCGGAAGGGCCGCCGACTCGCCGAGCGAGTGAACCGTTCGAACGAGATCTTCGGGTGAGGTGACGCCTTCGTCGTACGTCACGCGCAGGATACCACTTCGAAACGACGCCTGCGCCTCCTGAATGCCGGGCACCGACCGAAGCCGATTTTCGAGGTTGAGAGCGCACGTCTCACAACTCCGTCCGCCCCGCCGTTCCAGACGCATCGTGCAGGCTGACATCGGTTGGTGGATGGCCGCGGCCATTTCGCGCACGAGCCGCTCGGCTTCCCGATCGGAAAGGCGCGTCCGGTCGTAGTCGAGAGCAAGGCGACCGCGCGTCGTATCGAGTTCGACCCTGATGAGGCCTTCCGCGTCTTGAGCCGTCGCGTCGATGGCCTCTGCACAGGTCACTTCCGGTAGGTCAGGCGATGTTGATGACATCGAAGACATACAACTTGGCGTTCAATGGTCGACTCTCCGCGAAAAACGAGTGCCGTACGAAAAACGATTGCCGCGATACGAGGGCGCATCGTCGATCTGGAAGAGGAAACGCGCCCCGAAGCGAATAGCTCCTATTGTGACACCCACGGAGCTGTAGTACAACATCAATCGTGCCCAAACCGCAGACGGCCTGCCCCCGAATGAATCGGAGGCGGGCCGCGGCGTGTCTGGGTTTTCGTTTCGAAGCGGCGTCTCTTTACGTCGACATAGCGCGATACGCGCGACCTTACACGCGGCGTTTCTTCATCGCGTCGGCACGGACGATCGCATATTCGACCGAGTTGAAGTTGTGGCGCGCGACGTCATCGTACGCCTTTCTCGATGCCTCGATATCGCCGGCCAGCTCATACGCCTGAGCCAGCTGAAAGCGAATGCCGATGTTGTTCGGATCGGCTTTCGACAGATGACGTACGGCCGTCTCTCCGTCGCCGTCAATGAGAGCCGCCAGCCCGAGTAGGTGATGCTGGTTTTCAAACCGCTTCGGATCCGTCTGATCCTTGACGCTCTCGTAGTAATCGTTCGCAGCCTTGCGTGCCATCTCGGTATTGCCACTCATCGCCGCCAGATATCCATCCCAGTAGAGGCGGTCGGTGCTTATGTTGGCCTTCATCGTGGCATCGACGGTACGATCTTCGACCTCCTCCGACAGCAGGCGCCGCTGCGTGATCGTGGCCTCGGCTTCTTCGATCATGTCGTTGTGTACCGCAACGAGGAACTGATTGTTGAGCGTGAAGAACGTTACCCCGGTTTTCTCCTCCACAGGGAGGTCCATATTCTCGATCATCACGATCACATCGCTCAACTCATCGTATGCGGCCTCGGGATTTCCTTCGTGTAGCGCAACGAACGCGCGGTAGTTCGCGAGCTGGGCCTTCGCAACACCTCGTCCCTGCTGCACACCCTGGTCGTAGCTGGCACGAGCCTCGTCGTAGGATCCGAGGAAAGAAAGAACGTGACCGAGCTTAACGTGCGCCGGTGCATAACCGGCATTCACTTCCACCGCTTTCTGGTAGGTCCGTCGAGCTTCTTCGAGGTCACCGTTCCCACGATAGGCGTCGCCCAACCATACCTGCAGAACGGCTTCCTCCGGTTGAATGGCAACAGCCTGTTGGGCGAACAAAATGGCTTTATCGAGATCGCGCGGCTCGCTGAATGTGTAGGAGTTCGATAACCGCACGTTCGACACGATCAATGTGGAGGAGTGCTTCGACGCTGTTTTCCACGCCTCTCGGGCCTCGTCCACCTCTCCCCGCGAGTTATAGACATCTCCTCGCTCCACCCACGCATATGCGGACGCCGGGTACGCCTCCGTCAGGCGGGACGCTAGCTCCAGGCGGCGTTCGGCGTCGTTCGTGATGTACGTTTTTCGAATCTGAGCGAGCAGTTGCTCGCCTTCACTCTTGTCCGAGCTCGTTTCGTTCGCCTTCCCTAAGTTCTTTTCGAAGCTCTCCGGCGAGAACGAAACATCGGCCAGATAGACGTACGCATACGTGAAGTCCGGATCGATGGACACTGCTTTCTGGAAATGCTCTTGAGCCGTCTGCTGGTCGCCAATCTCCATCGCGTACAGACCATCGAGGAAGACGGCTCGTGCGTCCTCGGAAACAGTTGTGATTGGGATCTCGGTGTCTGGATCAGGAGACGGCGTCGCCTGGACTTCGTCCTCCGGTTGGCAACCTGCCGCCGTGCCGACAACCACAATGAGTAATAAGAGGGACAGTAGGGAGGAAATAAGAGTTCGAATGATCATGAGGGCCACCTGGGTCGATGTAAACATTGGTCAGACGAGATCGGCTTCATTGCACATCTCCCACGGCAGACCTACGGGAGTGGCGAATAGTCGAAGGGGATCAGGAAACAGATGTGATGGGAAAACTCGTCCCGACCTGGACATACGGACTGGAGTGCCCGACCCTTCGGCACAGACTCGAAAAATTCGATCATCGCGTTGCCGTTATCGTCGTGCCGGAGAATCCGATTTCCAATCAGCAATAGCAATAGACGATGATCGATTTGCGCCTCTGGTGTACCGGAGAACGCGCAAGTGTGGTGCGCCAGCCCAGCCCCGGCTCGAGCAGAGGGATCGTTTGAATCTCACAGCAAGACTCCCATCAGACAGCGCTATGACTCCAGAACAGGAGATGAGTAACGGTCACGCGTGTAACCCTGCGCCGGAGCACCCGTCCATTGAGCCGACGTGCCGGTCGCCACAGCCGGCCCCCGACCTCCTCTTCAAAAGGATTCTTCCCCCATATGCAACTTCCATCCAACCTGCGGCACATTCTGTCCGTGGTAGCTATGTTTGCTGTCATCCTTGTCGGATGCGACAGCGGCGGTAGCGGCGGCGGCAGCGACGTGCCCGAACCGAGCATCACAGGCGTAAGCCCGACAGAGGGTGCCATCGGCACCGAACTCACCCTCGAAGGCTCCGACTTTGAAACGGGAGCCAACGTTACGGTCGACGGTGTGGCGGCATCGTCGGTTACCGTCGAGTCTCCAACCAGGCTCTTTGCCGTCGTCCCCTCGGGCATCACGACCGAAACGCCGGTCGACGTGACGGTGCTCAACAACGAATCGAAGACCGCATCCGAGGCCGACGCGTTTACCGCCATCCCGCCGAAACTTAGCTTTGTCAACAGCGCAACCCGCCCCTCCGGACAGGTTGGAAGCACGGTCATTCTCGATGGGGATGCCTTTGGCGATGTCCAGGGTACCGGAACCGTGTACTTCAACTACGACGAGTCAGCAGGAACGGGTATTGCCGCCACCATCCAGGCCGATGACGACTGGACAAACTCGTTCATCGTGACGACCGTGCCGAGCGGTGCATCCGACGGACCGGTCGTGGTTGAGACGGAAGTCGGCGTCAGCGAATCGATCCCGTTCAACGTGACGGACGGCGCCAGCTTCAGCCCGTCGAACATCAACTGGACGCAGACGTCGAGCCTCCCGACGGGCGTGAGCAGCCACGACGCGAGCTTCGCCCAGTTCGAGAACGCCAACGGCGACACGAAGCGCTACGTATACGTCACAGGCGGCATCGACGCCCAGGACAATGCCCTCACTCAGGCGATCGGCGGTGAACTTGTCCAGCAGGGCGAAGTGAGCAGCTGGGCCCAGGTCACGGACCTTCCGAACAGCCTCGCCCATCACGCAACCGTCGCTGCGACGCGATTCAACTCGCGCGTCGACACGACCGGGCATCTCTACTCAATTGGCGGCATCGACGCCTCCAGCAACGTCGTCAGCAGCGTCAACCGAGCCCAGATCAACCCGGACGGTACGCTCGGCACCTGGAATAGCGAGACGGCGCTACCGCAGCCGCTTCACAACGCCGATGCTGTGCTCTTCCGCAGTGCCATTTACGTGGTCGGTGGTGCAACGACCGGCAATGCACCTGTCGCCACGGTCTACAAAGCCGAGATCGATACGAGCGGCACGATCGGCACCTGGGAGCAGCAGCAAGATCTCCCGACGGCCATCGCGCACCACGGTCTCGTAAGCTTCGGCGGCTACCTCTACACCGTCGGCGGCAACACTGCCGCGGTGGACCCGAACAGCAACACCAACAGCAACACGCGCACCGGCGCCATCTCGAACGGCGAGATCAACCTCCGCACCGGCGAAATCTCCGGCTGGAGCGCCAACCCGAACGAGCTTGGCAAGTCACGTGAGAAGCATAGCACGCTCGTTAGCGGCGGCTTCGTGTTCGTAAGCTCGGGCATTTACTCCGCGGCCGCGCAGGGCTCGAGCGAAAACACGTACGCTCAGATCAACAGCGACGGAACCATCGGGTCGTTCAGCGGCGCTACGGGTTCGAACACCCTGCTTTCGGAGGGCGGCAACAACCTGTACAATCAGGCTGCCGTCAGCTACACCGATAGCCAGGGCGTCGCCCACGTCCTGATCATCGGTGGCGACGACGTCAACGTTCCGGGCAATAAGCAGGCAGACGTGCTGTACTACTAGTGCGCTGCTCCAACATCAGCGGCAACGCCAAACGCACCGCTTCCCACGACCGGGGGCGGTGCGTTTTTATTATTGTGTATGGTCGATCGGGGGTTGTGGATTGGATTCAACCCGGAGCGTCGAGCAAGACCCAAACGGTGTCTCGTGATTTCATTGGAGGGAGTGTGGCTCTGCGCAGTGCACCGACACGCTCAGGGCCATTCCTCGACCTCGGTGCGTTGATAGCGGCATGGATGAATGCCGCTTCACCTCGACGTAGATACGAGGCATCCTCAAACGCCGATCAACTCCCGGGTATTACGTGGCAGCCCAACAAACCAACACGCCAGGAAAATGCCGGCACGTACCCTCCTACCTCCTCCCGACCGAAATCAATCCAATCCACTATTCCCCAACCCACAATCCACAATCCCTAATCAAAAACGCCCCCGACCGTGCGAGGCACGACAGAGGGCAAATAGCAACCAGGGTGGATCGTAGTACACAAATGTCCCAGCCTCCTACCGTCCGAAGTCCACGCCGAAGCGGACGAAGGACGCCTGCTCGACCCATTCGTTATTGACTTTCAAAAAGGCCGGCTGCCACTTCATCTGGGTCGTCGTTCGCATGGCGATTCCGTCGAGTGTCGGATGGAGACTCTCTACAACCTCGATGCCTTCCGGCTCGCCGTTCGCGTTGACGAAGACCTGCAGCTCGACCGTTCCCCGGTTCTCCTCGTTGCGCAGGCTATCCGGAAACACCATCCCCTCCCCGGTTTCCGTCCGTCGCGGTTCGCGATAGTGGTTGTTGATGGCCTTGTATGCCTTCTGTTTGTACTCGCCCTGAACTTTCTCGCGGATGTCGCCCGAGAGCGAGACGTCAGACAGTACCGGCACCGCCTTCGCCCGGAAGAGTGAGTCGATCGTCTCCGGGTCATGCTGGAAGAGAGGCAGAATGGAGCGCTTCACGGCTTCTTGCATCTGAGCGCGCGTCATCTGTCCCTGCGAGATGGAAAGGGTCCGCGTGTCCGTAATCCCCATCGCCTTCAGCGATTCCAGATTGCGAAACACGGTTGAGGTGTCCACGCCACTCTTCCACCAGCGTCCGTCAGCGCTTTCCCAGCCGCTCGGCGGGGCCGACGGGTCCTCCGAACTGCACCCGGTAAGTACCAGGGTCACAGCCATTGCGAGTACGAGCATCCAGCGCGAAGCAGTCATGGAAGAAGCGAATCTTGGGAAAAGGGGTGAACCGCACGGTCATTCGGTCGCCGACATCAAAAGATAAAGCCCACCTCGGTCGCTCGTTCCACGCCGGCTATTCGACGAGCACCGGCGTCCCGACCTGGGTCCACCACCAGAGGGTGTTCATGTCCTCGTTCGTCACGGCGACGCAGCCCTGCGTCCAGTTGGTGGCCGCCCCGGTACCATCACCGTGGATCTCAACCCATCCGCCCAGCTCCGTATTCATCGGGGGCATGCTGATCCTTTCGTCGGCTTCAATGATCGCGTCGCGCTCCGACCGAGAAATGATCCCGTTTCGGTAGCCCCGGCGCGCGTCGGAGGCCGTCGGATAGTTGAGAACGAGGGCCTTGTAAAACTGGCTGTTGGGGTTTCTGCGCACAACGTAGAACTGCCCCTCCGGCGTTCGCCAGTGGTCCCGCAGGCTTGTGCTCCCGCGACGCTCCTTGTCGGAGAACGCGTTGTAGCCGAAGTCGGCCTTGAACGTCTTCATAAGGCGCGTGCCCCGGTACATGTAGACCCGCCGGTCGGCCTTCGAGGCGCGAATCCAGATGTTGGAAATCGCCGTCTCCGGCACGAATCCCTGCTTTCCATCATCGGTGCGCACCTCGCACCACTCATCCTCGCACGAAAGGCGCTGCACAGGAGTGGTCACCGTCAATCGACGCACCGGGCGCGAGTCATCCGGCGTGTTGTACAGCATGGTCGACTCCCCGGCAACGTAAAACAGCTGCCGGTCGGCGAGCGCCGCAGCGGGCGTACTGCGCGTGACTGCACGCGTTGCGACATCCTGAGACGCCGTACTCACGGCCGACGAGGCCGCCGGTTGCTGCGCAAAGGCCTGCGGCGACACGGCTCCAAGAACGAGAGCCAGCATTCCCCAGAAAAGACGATGACGAACAAAATCAACCATAAAAACTCGGGCGTCGCTACCTGAACAGTTAGCTCCGTGTATGCACCGATCAAGGATCACACCGGAATACCAATGCGAAGTGCGAAGGTCGAACTGCGAATTGACAATCCACAATCCCCAATCCGTCGCTTAGCCGGCTTCCGGATCGCGGCGGTTGTGCTGCAAGCACCACTGGTATGCTTCGACCGTCCCGCGGATGACTTCGCCCTGGGTGACGTGGGGCACCTGTTCACGGACGACGCCATGCGCATTGGCAGGGGCAAACGGATAGCCGACCGACAACAACGCATCGAGATCGGCGTCGGTGTCGCCGATATACGCCGTTTCCGTCGTCGACACACCCAGCTCATTGCACAGCCAGGCGATTCCGGTCTGCTTGGTGATGGACGGCGGGACGATGTCCACGGAGTTGTCCGTAGAAAAGACCACCAGGTGCGGCAAATTTTCCTCCACAAACCGCTCCGCTCGCGGACGTAGCTCCTCGATCTCTGAGGTGTCCGGGGTGACGATCCCGGCCTGCGTACGCTTGGCGTGATCGAGGGACATTTTCGTCCCCGGCACGCAATCCGTCGCAAACCAGTGACGCACTTCCTCCAGTTCGGCCGCCACCTCATCGGTGAACGCCGGATTCCACGTCGTCTGGGCCGTTACCGGGTCGAACATCCCGCCTCCGCTCTCGAACAGCACCGGACACGTCAGCCCGAGCGCCTGCGTCACCGACTCCACGTAGGCGTAAGCCCGACCGGAGCAGATCGAGATGGCCGGCGCAAACCCGGGCGACGCAGCCGGGCTTGCGTCCCCGGCGTACCGTCGCAAGATCGAAAAGTGATCGAGATCGTACGGCCGGTACGGCTCCGATAGGCAGCCGTCGATGTCCGTAATAAAAAGGTTGATCAAAGCAGTAAAAACGTTCAGAGTTCAGGGTTCAGGGTTCAACGTTAGCTACCGGACACTTTCACTGGTACCCACGTCACTTCCACATTCCCCGGCGCGGCTGCTCCGACATGGACGGGTGTATGTGGGTATGGGAGTGTGAGAGTGCGTCATTTCTCGACGATAACGCCTCGTTTCCGAGACGTGTGGGGCTGACGCGGTCCGTTTCTCGAAGTCGCACGGAACCATTCCGTGGTGGAACCAAACTGTCCGGTACCTAGGGTTCAACGTTCGGGTTCAGAGTTCAGAACATTGAACCCTGAACCCTGAACGTTGAACTATTCGTCATCCCCGAAGGAGTCTTCCATGGCTTCCACGAGCTGGTCGGAGATGCCCATGGAAGAGAAGCCACCGTCGTGGTAGAGCGTCTGCATCGTGACCATCCGCGTGTAGTCGCTCAGCAGCGTGATGGTGTAGTCGGCGCAGCTTTCGGCGTCGGCGTTGCCAAGCGGGGAGACGCGTTCCGCAAACTCGTACATGGCGTTGAAGCCGTCGATTCCCGAACCGGCTGTCGTTTTCGTCGGGCTCTGCGAGATCGCGTTGATGCGGATGTCGCGCTTGCCGAGGCGGTAACCAAACGCTCGGACGATGCTCTCGAGAAGCGCCTTCGCGTCGCCCATCTCCGAGTACTTCGAGAAGATGCGCTGCGCGCCGATGTACGACATCGCGACAATCGAGCCGCCATCCTTGATCGCCTCCTGGTCGAGAGCATGATGGACGATCCGGTGCAGGCTGACGGCCGAGATGTCCAGCGTCTTCTGATACCAGTTGTAGTTCAGATCCTCGTACGGCACATCCTTCCGCACGTTGACGCCCATGCCAATCGAGTGCACGATGAAATCGATGGGACCGTGCTCCTCCTTCACCTGCTCGAACAGGTCGGCAAGCTCTTCGTCGGATGTCGCGTCGGCCCAGATGATGGAGCTACCGGTCGACTCAGCCAGCTCATCCAGCGACCCGAGGCGCCGCGCCACGGGAGCATTCGACAGCACGAACTCGGCGCCCTCACGCTTGGCGGCTTCCGCAACCGCCCAGGCGATGCTTTCGTCATTCAGTGCGCCGAAGATGATGCCAGTTTTTCCGTCGAGAAGTCCCATATCGTTATGCAGTCGTTCGGTGTAAGAAAGTGGTCGTCCGAGATGTCGAAGCTCCGGCTCACCAACTGGATTGCCGAAGGAGAACGTACTAGAGGCGGATGTCTTTCATCGGTTCCAGGCCACGGAGAAGTCCGGCATGGATCGCCTCGCTGTTGTTAGAAGCACAAATTTGTCGATCGTAAACGGGGGCAAGCCCATCGCGGCCGTCATACGTCGTCACGCGACCGCCACCCTCCCGAATGAGAAGCGTACCGGCCGCCACGTCCCAGGGCTTCAGCCCCGTTTCGTAGAAACCATCGAACCGTCCGCATGCCGTTCTTGCACAGTCAATGGCCGCGGAGCCGTGACGCCGGAGGCCCTGCGTGGAGCGGATAAAGTGAGCCAGAATGTCCAGGTAGATCTCCGTATGTTCGAAACGCCGGTAGGGAAAACCGGTCGCGAGGAAGGCATCCGAGAAGGTATCAGTAAACGTCACCTCGTCGGGGCGACCGTTACGCTGAAGCCCATGCCCGGCTACGGCAGTATACAGAACGTCGTGCGAGACATCGAGCACGACCCCAACACGGAGCCTATCTTCCGTCTGAAACGCGATGGAAACCGCGTACGGCGGCAGGCGATGCATGAAATTGGTGGTCCCGTCGATGGGATCCACGATCCATCGGTCGCCCGTCCACTCCAGTTCCTCTGGATCGTCACCTTCCTCGGCCAGAATCTCCACCCCGGGCGTGTCCTGCTGGAGCTGTTCGACGATGACGTCCTGCGCCGCGCGATCGGTGACCGTCACGAAGTCATTCACGCCCTTGTTGTCAATGTCGACCGCATCGATCTCCACCGGATGGTCGAACGTACCCGCCGCTTCCCGAATCACCGCTGCCGCGTTGTGCGCAGCACGAACGGCCGTCGCCAGCACATCTTCGTACGACGAACCGTGAGAAGGAACAGGCATCGGGGAATGGGAAATGTACGAGGAAGTCGCGACAGGCTCGGGAAAGGCCGAAACTTTTGTTTGCTTCACTGCTAGGCACGGGCGCAACCCATGCGGCGCCCCCTGCCGATGAGCCGACCTCAAACATAGGAAGCGTTCCCCTTTGATGCAGCCTCGCGTTTTTAAACACGTTCGTTTTTTAAAGAGCCTACCATGGCTTGCAGCGTGCCTGACGGTCACCATGCTCATCACAGGGTGCGGAGATGCGACATCCGGCGGTGGCCCCTCGACATTCACGCCGCCGAACGCTCCATCCCCGCCGAGTGCCGATGAACGGGACCGGGCTATCGCTGTACTCGACAGCATGAAACGAACGGTCTTTGACAGTGCCTTCGTCCATCTGCGCGACTACGCCTTCACCCGCTCGGTCCGAACCGAGCGCATTGATTCAAACGACGGCGTTTCTGCCTTTCGCGAACGCACGCTGAGATACCGTCCCAACGGCGACGCATCGCCCTTTCAGATCACACTGGTGGACTCGGACTCCAGTGGCTCGTTCGATGCATCCGTTCTCGGACGCTTTGGTCCGTCACCCGACCCGTCGGGAGTCCCTGTCGATCTCGCCTCGGAAGCTTTTCCCGACGATCCGCCATATCTTTCTGCAAGAAAACGGGAGGCGTTCCAGTACAACGTCCGGTCCGACACGTACGAAGGGGCGCCTGCACTCATCGTCACGGTTCAGGCCCGAGAGAGCGGGACGGGCCCCGATCAGGTCGCCCGGTACGCAGAGCTTACGGTTCACGGTGACTCGTACGAATTGCTGGCCGCGCACACGGTTTACACTGAGCGCACGCTGCTGTACGGGCAGGACACCGTCTTTCACATCACGCTCGCGCGCACCGAAAACGACACCTGGCTTCCGAAAGAAACCCGGTTTCGCGCCATCCTCGATATGGTTCTGCGCGACCCCTTCCACGTTCGCACGGAGTCCACGTACACCGACGTCCGGTCGTAGCAACTCGATTCAGCCCCCTCGCGATCGCGTTTTCGTTTCACACCTGACTTTCGATGGACGTTTCTTCCATCCTCAACGCACTCGACACAAACCGCTTCGGGCAGTCGATGCGTTTCCATGAACGCGTTGAATCGACCAACACGGACGCGGCGACCTGGGCCCAAGACGGCGCACCGGAAGGTGCTGTCGTCGCCACGGACTATCAGACCGCCGGTCGGGGTCGACATGGCCGATCCTGGGATGCGGACCCCGGTCAGAACGTGATGCTCTCCGTCGTGCTTCGTCCCAACCTTGACGCCGACCAGCTGGGCCGCGTGATCATCGCGGCCGGCATTGCCGTCGCGGAAACGGTAGAAGCGTTCGTCGAGCCCCATCCCGTGTCAATCAAGTGGCCCAACGACATCATGATCGATGGCAGAAAGACGTGCGGCATGCTTCTCGAAGCATCGTTCGGCCGCGCATCTGAAGGACCACCCAGCGCAGTCATTCTCGGGATTGGCCTCAACGTGAACCAGACCGATTTCCCTCCGGCGTTGTCGGAACGCGCGACCTCCATGCGCCTTGCTGTCGGCCGAACCCTTCCGCGCGAGGCGGTGCTCGTCCGACTTCTCGAACGACTTGAGGAATGGTACGACGTCGCCATCGACGGTCGCCCCGTGCACGAAGCCTACGAAAAGCGTCTCGACCGCATGGGTGAGCATGTCGACCTTCGCTTCGCCGGAACGGACCGAACGGTATCCGGTACGGTCCGCGGCGTCACAGCGAGCGGTGCTCTGCGCCTCGACACCGATTCAGGCGAGCAGGTGTTGCATGCGGGGGAGGTCACCAGCCGTTCCCTGACATCGGAAGCATAAACAGTCCGCGCCGCTGCCCCGACCCTCTCTCGATTGAACGCCGCACGTGCTCACGCATGGAGACTGCCACCGAAACCGCGTTTCTCGCTCTCGATGTTGGCAACACCGCCGTTAAAGGCGGGCTCTTCGTCGGGGAGAGTCTCGCGCGCATCTTTCACGTCGAGATCAACCTGAACGAGCCGAGCAGCGAGGCGGCCGGGGACGCATGGACCCGGGCGCTTGAGCCGCACCTCGATGGAGCCTCCATCGGGAAGGTCGGACTTGCGTCTGTCGTGCCGGAAGCCGTCCCGGTTGCCGAACGCGTCGTACACGACCTGACGGGAGCGCAGGTCGTCACGGTCGACACCGCGATGCCCCTTCCGTTCGAGATGGCGTACGACACGCCACAGACACTCGGTGCCGACCGGCTCGCCGCGGCGGCCGCGGGATGGGTTCGATACGCAAAGTCGGGATCCGCGAAGCGAAGCGTCATCGCGATTGATGCCGGAACGGCCGTCACCTACGATGTCGTCGATGCATCCGGTGTGTACCGAGGCGGTGCGATTGCAGCCGGTCCTGTACTCACGCAACGCGCCCTCCGGAGCGGGACCGCCCAACTGCCGACCGTCCCGCTCGTCTTCCCCTCGGACGTGATTGGCACCACCACACGCGATGCCATGCAGAGCGGCATCATGTGGGGATTCGTCGACGGCGTGCGGGGCATGCTGGCGCGCCTCCGCGAGCTTCTGGACGATGACCCGATCGTACTCGTCACCGGCGGCTGGAGCCCGCTGCTGGCAGACCACCTCGACGCCGTCGACCATGTCATACCTCACCTCGTCCTCGACGGCGTGCGAATCCTCGTCGAACAGCCCTACACGGCTTCGCACTGACCGGGCCGGTGCATCAGCATTGCACACAGGCTCACATCAGTTGCCGCTGTCACCCGGGGGCTCCTCGTGCGATAGCCACTCGGCCACCACCGCCGGATGATTTTCGATCCAGCGGCGCGCGGTCGCCTGCAGATCCCCTTTTCCCGGACGGAACGCCGTCATCAGGCTCTCCATTTCGCTTTCGCCCAGATGCATGCGCTTGAGTAGCCTGAGCACGTCCTCGGGAAGTTCGTCTCGCCCCTTCGGACGGAGAAGCTTCCGAATCTGCTCGGGCTCCCCGAACACGTCCGTATCCCCTGTCTTCGCCCCGTCGAGGTAGCGGAGGTCGAATCGCCCCCACATCCAGTGCGGACGCCAGCCTGTGATCACGATCGGCTCGTTGGCATCGATCGCTCGCTGCAGCGCCGTAACCATTGCAGCATCTCCAGAGGATACCACGCTGAACCCGTCGATGCCGTTGTTTTCGAGCACCCGGCGCGTCTGTTCGTTAATCGCCGCGCCCGACTCGATGCCGATAATTTCGCCACCGAGATCCTCTCTCAAATCGGCAAGGTCTGTCACGGACTCGGCCTCGACGTAGTCTGGAACCACCAGCCCCACCGTCGTGCTGTCGTAGACCGGCCCGAGATCGACAATCCGGTCGCTGTACTCGTCCCAGAGCGGTCCATGCGTGACCGGGAGCCACGCGTCCACAAACGCGTCGACGTCGCCCTCCGCGACGGCACTGAACGCCATGGCTGCTCCGCCGGCCTGCGTAAGTTCCACCTCGCGGTCCAGGCTATCTTCGATCACGGCCTGCAGGACATGCGTCATCGCGATGCCCTCCGTCCAGCTAACGTAGACCAGCGAAACCGGCTCATCCGCCGACGACGTGTCGTCCCCGCAACCGGCAAACACCATCACGGTGAAAAAGACGAGCGCTCCTACGGCAATGCGAAAGCGATGAGTGGGGCGTGTCATATATGATTAAGATGAGGCAGAGAGACAGATGAAATTCTGCAATTCATGAAGGGACACAGCATCATGCCGCATCCCAGGCGACGTGCTCCTCATACGTCGTTAGTACATCGCGGATCAGCGCCTCCTCTGACCAGTCTGCGACATTCTTTCGTTCGCGGTTCCCATTTACGTGCACTTCCGCCCGAAATCGACGAGCTTCGTCCTCGGCGACATTGATCTCGGGAAACGCGAAGTTCGGGACGCGGAGTGTCCGCGCGCTGACGATATAGGTGAATGGGTCCGCATCCGCGTCGGGCTGGATTAGGATGCCGATCTCCCCGTCGTCGCGGTATACCTCCACTCGTTCGACGAAGGCGTCGAGCTCGTCACGAAGAGCCTGAAATGCGTTCGGCGCGGCCGTTTCGATGCAGTGCGCGACGGATTCCGGCGAAGCCGCGATCGGTTTGTCCCGACCGAAGAGCCGGCGCAGATGGGACATCCAGTCAGTTGACATGTCGGGTCTAGAGGAGCAATGATCAACAAGCTACGCAGGCACGTCGTCGGACACTGGCGTTGAGACAGCCGCCGGCTCTTCGGTGCCCTGATCCCCGCGATCAGCGACATCGGAATGGGTCTTCAGGTATTTCGGGGGTGGGACGCGATCGCGTCGAAGTCCCTGTATGAGCCCGTAGCACATGACGATCAGAACGACCGTAAACGGAAGCGCCGTCGTAATGGCCGCGGTCTGAAGAGCCTCCAGTCCGCCCGCAAGGAGTAATACCGATGCTACGGCTCCCTCGGTGACTGCCCAGAAAATGCGCTGAGCGACCGGCGGATCCTGCTTGCCGCCCGAGGTAATGATGTCGATCACGAGCGAGCCGGAGTCCGACGAGGTGACAAAAAAGGTAATCACAACGAACGTAGCGATCGCGGAACTGACGGCTGTGAGGGGAAACTCCGACAACAGCGCAAAGAGAGCGGTCGGGATCGCGTTTTCAGACGCCTCCTGCACTGCACCACCCGCTCCATTTAAAATCATTCGGATGCCTGTATCCCCGAAGACCGTCAACCACAGGAACGTGACAACGGTGGGAACCAGCATCACGCCACTCACGAACTCCCTGATCGTGCGACCGCGCGAAATCCGTGCGATGAACATCCCCACGAACGGAGACCACGCGATCCACCACGCCCAGTAGAACAGAGTCCATCTGCTTTGCCAGTCGGAGCCTTCGAAGGCGTATGTTTGAAATGTCATCGAGACGATGTTTTGCAGGTAACCGCCAAGGTTCTGCACAAATGCATCCGTTAGAAACACCGTCGGCCCGACGATGAACACAAACGTCAGAAGCAGCAGGCCGAGCCCCAGATTTAACTCGCTGAGACGTCGGATGCCGCGATCCAACCCCAGCACGACGCTGACGGTCGCCATGCCGGTAATCCCGGCAATTAGTGAAAGCTGTACCCAGACCGCATTGGGGATGTCCAGCAAAAACGTCAGGCCGGCGTTGATCTGCATGACGCCCAACCCGAGCGAGTTTGCCACGCCGAACATGGTGCCGAGAACCGCAAACGTGTCGACGGTGTGGCCGATCGGCCCGTAAATCCGATCTCCGATTATAGGATAGAGAGCGGACCGAAGCGTTAGCGGAAGGTCGTGCCGGTACGAAAAGTAAGCCAGCGAGAGCCCGACGACAATGTAGATCGCCCACGCGTGCACGCCCCAGTGAAAAAACGTGATCTGCATGGCTTCGCGTGCGGCTTCAACCGTTCCACCGGATGCTCCGCCAGGCGGGCTCAGGAAGTGAATAACGGGCTCCGCGACGCTGTAAAACAGTAGACCGATGCCCATCCCCGCACTAAAGAGCATCGCGAACCATCCGGTATAGCTATAATCCGGCTCGCTATCCTTCGGCCCGAGCTTCACGCGGCCGTAGGGACTAACCGCAAGACCGATCACGAAGATGAGAAAGATCCCCACGGCCAGAGTATAGAACCATCCAGAGTACATCGTGATCGTACTCTGTACCGTGGTAAATACACCTCGCGCTGTGTCGGTAAAAACGGCACCGAACGCCACGAACGCCAGGATCAGCGCCGCCGAGGGAAAGAAAACGGCGCCGTTCACGGCAAATCGTGACGACTCCTCTGTGGACGACGCATGATTGGATTCGTCCATGAACTCGACGATAGAAGCCTCACTTGGAGACAGAGAGCAAGAAGAGCACTAAGTAGCGCCAACGTGCACACCGTCGCGAAGATGAGCGGTTTTCGAAACGATCCCCGGCTTCCCTCAACTCATCGTTTTCATTTCCACATTCTGCTCCGGTATCCCGTTACGCCGTCTTCGGAGCACTGGCTTCTCCCGCCCGGCCGCCGAGTCCCTGCGTAACGCGGTCAAGGAAAATTGCCAGGATCACCACCGCGAGTCCACTTTCGAACCCGAGGCCGATCTTGAGCTGCGTGACGCCCGTGAGCACATCCTGACCGAGCCCGCCGGCGCCGATCAATGCGGCAATAACGACCATCGAAAGCGCAAGCATGATGGTCTGGTTAATCCCCGCGAGGATCGTCGGGAGGGCAACCGGAAGCTCCACCTTCCACAACTGCTGCCACGGTGTGGCGCCGAACGCCTGCGACGCCTCCACAATCTCTCGCGGCACCTGCCGGATGCCGAGACTCGTCAGCCGAACGACGGGCGGCATGGCAAAAACCACGGTGGCGAGCACGCCGGGCACCGCGCCAATCCGAAAGAGCAGCACTGCCGGGATCAGGTAAACGAAGGCTGGCATCGTCTGCATGAAGTCGAGCACCGGACGCAGCGTACGCTGGATCCATTTGCGCTTCGCGCCCGCCACCCCGAGCGGCACCCCGATGGCAAGCGCGATCGCGGTCGACGCCAATACAAGCGCCAACGTTTCCATGGTCGCCGTCCAGAGATCCATGCCGTACGCAATCACAGCCATTCCGGCAGCGGTAAAGATCGCCACACCGCGACCAGATAGCCACCACGCCAGCCCGACGAACACGATGATCCACGCCCAGGCGGGAAGCAGCATCAATCCTGCCTCCAGCGCATCGACGACAGCCCGAACGACCGCGCCGATGGCATCGAGCCCCGGGCCGAGGTTCGTTCGGATCCACTCCAGATACTGTTCAAATGCGCCTCCAATGTCCATAGCGTTCGTGCTGATCAGAATGAGCGTCGAGTCCGTTCGCTAGGACGACTGGAGAATCCGGGCGATGTCGTCGGGCGAGATGCTGCCGAGCGACGTTCCGTTCTCGGACACGCGGTGCGGTCCATCTCGAAGCACGCGGGCAGCGACATCGCCGAGACGCATGTCTGGATCCAGTTCGGGCCACCCGTTGCTTTCGGCGTCCGTGGTCCCGTTTTGAACGATGTCGGCAGCAGTGAGGGCACGGGTTCGATCCACGTCGGCGACAAAGTCGCGAACGTACGGCGTCGCCGGCTTAGCCAGAATATCCACGGGGACGCCCGTCTGCACGATCTTGCCACCTTCCATGATCGCGAGGCGGTCCGCAAGCCGAAATGCTTCGTCCACGTCGTGGGTGATGAAAACGATCGTCCGTCGCCGCTCACGCTGCAACCGCATCACCTCGTTTTGCAACTCCGTACGGATGAGCGGATCGAGGGCGCTGAACGGCTCATCCATGAGCAGGATGTCCGGGTCAGTGGCCAGGGCGCGAGCGAGGCCGACCCGCTGCTGCATCCCGCCGCTCAACTCGTCCGGGTGCTTGTCCTCATAGCCGTCGAGCCCGACCTGCACGAGTGCGTCCTCGACGCGGCGACTCCGTTCCTCGTCCGCCACGCCGCTCACCTCCAACCCAAACGCCACGTTGCCTGCGACGGTGCGGTGCGGAAAGAGTCCGAACTGCTGAAAGACCATCGCGAGGCGCCTCCGGCAAACTTCCCGCAGCCGCTCACGCGACATCGCCGTCAAATCCTCGCCTTCGACCTCGACCGTCCCCCGCGATGGCGTGACGAGCCCATTTAGACAGCGAAGCAGCGTTGACTTCCCGCTTCCAGAGCGCCCCATCACGACGAATGTCTCCCCTTCTTCGACCGAAAAGGAGGCGTCTCGAATCGCGACGGTGCAACCAGTCTGTTCTAAAATCTCCGCTTTCGACGAACCCGCATCCAGCAAATCCAGCGCTGCCTCGACGTCGTCACCAAATATCTTCGTGAGGCCATCTACCGTTATCTGAGACACAGTCGGAGGTCGAAGTTTGAAAGTCGAAGGTCGAACTGGGCTTTTCGCGCGAGCTACGGACAATCACGGTCTGCAACGCCAGACTCGTAAGTTAACGCCCGGTCTCTACAGATAGCAATGTATGTCTACAGTGCGTTGATGATGCCGATGATGCCCGTCCGAATCATCGCGACGGAAATGGCGGCCAGAAAGAGGCTCGCGACTTTTCCGATCGCTCGCGACGCGCCCGCTCCGACGAACCCGATGAACCAGGGGCCGAAGTAGAACAGCGTGAAGCTCACCGCGAGATTCGCAATCAAGGCCGCGACGGTCGGCAGGTAACCGTACCCTTCCTGCAGGATAAGGATCGTCGTGATGGCGGCCGGCCCGACGGTGAGCGGCGTCCCCAGCGGCACAACCCCCAGGTCCGCCATCGACGTCTCGTCGCCATTCGATTGCGTCTTCCGCGTCAGGTTGCTGAACAGAAGATCCGTGATGCTCAAGACCAGCAGGATGATCCCGCCACCGATGCGAAGATCGTTCACCGTGATGCCCAGCGTGTCGAAAATCACGCGCCCGGCCAGCACAATCACAATGGCAATTACGAAGGCCGTCATGATGGCCCGTCGCACGAGCGACCGGCGGCTCTTAACCGACATTCCCTCCGTCATCCCGATGAAGAGCGGGAGCACGCCAATCGCATTCATCGCGACGAAGAGGGACAGAAACGGCTCGACAAATTCCGTGAGGGTAAAATCCAGTTCCATGAAGAGGGTGAAGACACGAAAGGGTGAGCAGGACACGAAGCGTCCTCACGCACCGCTCCCCCCGAACTTCGTTCCAACATCAATCGACGAATGCGATGAATCTAGACCAGGAACGACGGCAAATAGCTTTCGGCGTTTTGAAGCACACCGACCGCGGTCCCGAACACGAACGTTCCCACAATGAAGTAGAGATTCGCCACGAGAATCGCTGTCATTGTTACCCGCACCCAGCCACCTCCATACGCACGCCGGAGAGCTGCCACGAGGTAGACGAACACACCGCCGTAGATAACAATCCGTGCGGGAATCAGGATCGACGATCCGATTTCGAGGAGTTCGAGAGCAAACTCGAGGCTCACGACCGCGAAAATGAACGAGTGCAGGTGCAGCGAAAAGATCACGTGGTGCGCATACGGTTCGCGCAGATAGATCAAGCTCAGGATCAACGCAAACGCCGGAACGAGCACGAACATTACCTTCGCCGCGTTCTGCAGCAGCGTCTCCAGCGCCTCGGTATCGTCCATCCCTTCGGCCTCCTCCCCATTCGTCATGATCGTTTCGGCAGTCACGGACGGTCCGCGCTCCCGATCTGCCGAGGCCATTAGCATCGATCTTGTCACGGTCAGAACGAGAGCGGTATCGGCCAAAACCCGTTCAACGGCAATTTCCCCCACGAGGGAATCTTCGAGGGGCTTGAGTCGCCTCTCCCACTGGCTTGCGGCAGACGATGCGTCGCGCGCGGATCCACCTGACTGAAGCGTATCGTCCGCCGGCCCGATGTCGATCGCCTGTGGCACCAGGAAGGCGGGACCGAGCACTCCCTTCGCCACACTGTCCGCCGTCGATTGTCGAACGATGAGCTTGACGCGTTCATCCGACGATCCCTTTCCGCGTCGGATGAGTTCCGCCTCGACCCCCGACTCGGGCAGCCCCTCCACCTCCAAGAGGACGAGCGAATCGCCGCGCACGTCGATCACGAGAAGGGAGTCGCGCAGTGCCGGCGGAGCGGACTCGCCGAGGCGTTCGGCCGCACGCTCCCGGACATCATCCTCGTCCGTCTCGTCGGCAACCGGAAGGGAGTCCTCAGCTGCGTCCCCGATGAAGCGTGCCCGGTGCAGCAGCGTATCCACCGAAATGTGGCGTGCGTAGAGGCTGTCGAGCGTGGAACGACGCACCTGCACCTCGATGGTCTCCGTATCTGCCTCGTTCGTCCAGTCCGGCACGAAGGCGGTAAACAGCAGGAAGAATGCGAAGCTCGAGACGAGGTAAAGCCGGATCGGCGGAATGAAGTCGGCGCGGCGTCCAGCAAAGTAGTGTGCTGAAAGTGCACCGGGCGCAAAAAACAGGAGTCGAAGCGTGCGCTGAATCCGCGAGTCGACCTCAAAGACGTGGTCGACGAACCGCTGCAGGAGCAGGCGAATCGACGGTTCCTGATTTCGATGCCGCTGGCCGCACAAGTGGCAGTATCGACCGACGAGGGGCGTTCCGCAGTTTCGGCATTCGCCTGTCTCCTCCAGGCGCGTCTCGAGGCCCACAGGGCTCGTTCGCACAAACGATTCCTTCAGGGCGGCCCCGAGGTGACGCGGTGACGTGACGCCGCTCCGATACAGCAGGCCTGCCGTCCCCCCAATCGCCGTGACCGTCGCGATCACGGCCCAGCCCGATATCCATTCGAGTCCACCGATCACGGCAACAGCGATCGAGGCGTTGATTGCCGTATGCAGGGCGACGGCTCGCTCGATTCGATCGTCCGCGATCATCAGGAGAGCCGGCAATACACCCGCCCCAACCACGTAGTACACGAGAATGGCCGCGCCGGGCGACGGGATGTCCGCATCCAGCAGGATCGCGAGGACGATGGCTCCGACGGGAAGCACTGCGCCGAACGCAGCGAGCCACGGGCCGACCGGATAGCCGGCCAGTCGCCACCCCGAACATCGGGCGGAAATGCTCTGCAGGAGGTATCCACGGAATCCCTCCATGCTTGCCGCGACCACCAGGGTACTGAGGAGAGCCAGCACGACCGAACTGCTCATCGCCAGGGGTCCGGCATGCCCAACGAGCCATGCAATGCCCCACAAACCGGTAACGCCCCCGAGGGCTGCCATAAGACTGCTCGCCCACAGCCAACCGCGGACTCGTGCTCCGAAGAGGACGCTTCTGAGCGTACGTCGATGAAACGTGCGGACGCAGATCCCGAGAGCGGCTGTGAGGGCGAGATGGGCCCACCCGAAGGCGCGGACGAGTTCCACAGGACGATTCTCATTGAGCGTCTCCAGGATCGAGCTCCCCATCCCTATTCCCATCGCATCCAGGGAAATCATGAGGATGGCAACGGCCATAATACCGCCGCCGACCGTGTAACTCAGCAGCGTATACGCAACGCGTAGAAGCGTCGTCCGACCGATATCGCCCTGGCGAAGATAGGAGGACGGCTGCATGGAAAACCTCTGCACTCAATGGAAACGAAAAAGCTCGATAATGGCGGTTTTCGCTAGAGCTGCTCCACCGTATAGCCTTTCTCTTGAAGCATTTTCGTGACGCTCTCTTCCCCGACGAGATGCCCAACGCCGACCACCACAAGCGTTCGCTTTGGATCCTCGATCAGCGTCTCGATGGGAGCGATCCAGTTTCGATTTCGCTGAACAAGCACCTGTTCGCGTACAGCGGGAAACTCGTCCATGCCCTCGTTCATCACGCGGGCGATTTTCTCAACATCGCCCGTCCTCCATCCCGCCATAATCTGCTCCACCTGATTGAGCGACGCCGTCAGGTTTTCCAGCGAATAGCGCAGATAGGCATCTGGATCGACCGAAGACGCCGACGATAGAATGTCGATTTGCTCGCGGAGCGTTTCCAGTCCGATGACATCCGCTCCCGTCTCCTGCGCCTTCTGGTACACGTGCTGATCGATTCCGAGCGACATCTTGTACCCGCTTCGCTGCATGACTGTTGAGGTCACCATCAGGCTCGCGAGCCAGGGCCGCATCTTTCGCACCTGCGCCTCCTGAAGTTGAAGCGTATCGAGCGCCGACTGAAGCAGGGCGTACGTGCTGTCGGATATCGCCTGCTGCAGAGTGCTGTCGCTCTGGTACATGCCGGCCTGCAACATAATGGGCGCAGCGGCCTGCATCGAATCGAGATCCACTTCGAATGCAATCCGTTCTGCGCGATCAATCACGTGCTGAACGGTGGGTGCCAGCGGGTACGCATCCGGGCGGAGCAGGTGGACGGAGCCGAGAATGTGGAGCGTGTCCGTATCGGAGCTCACGCGCCAGAGTGGATGCTCGGCCGTCGTGGAGTCGGATTCCGACGCCGCATCCGTTGCCGGTTGAGCGGAAGCAGATGGAACGGTCCCGACGACCGCTACCGCAAATACAAGTGCCAGAATCGGCGCGAAGACGGCTCGGAGGACCTGCTGGGTAAATCGATGATGCATGAAGGGGCTAGGCATAAAAGGAAAAATGGCGAGCTCTACAAGAAGGCGGCTCACGACCTATGTGAAAGAGACGACCTGTGCGTGCAAAACGCAATCGGCAACCAGATGGGTACAGCCGATCCGTGACGTTTTCCCCGGGCTGATCGGTTTGCGAACGGGCCCGGGCCGGTACAAACGGATATTTGGCATTAACAACCTCTTGGGAGATGAATCACAATAACGTGAGCACACTCGTTCATCTCTATTCGTAGGTCGGATGATGATCTTTTCGCAATCACGAAGTAGACACGGTGTGCGAGATCAACCAAGCCTCGTGTTACGAGCATGACGAGGACTGACCGCCGGAAGGCCCGTCCTTTGGGGTCGCCGAGGGCTCTCCGCCAAACAGGTTCTAACACGGTCACAAAACCGACTACGCTTCACGTGTACGGACGCCGATACTCGATTATGTTTGGATAATGTGTGAACCTATGACATAGGGGTGTCAGTCCGTCGACGTATCATGAACAACGAATCGGATTGGACCCTCGTTTTCGCCGGTCGTTCGCCGGCCCATCACCATGGAGACCCATTCCTTCTCTCGCTCAAATTCGGCGCTTCATATTCTACATGAAGCGCACGCAGACGCACCAGAACCGTCGGTCCGGGAGGCATCGACGTTTTACCGGCCTCCGTACGATAGCGAACTCGATGACGCCTTCGTCCGGACACTGGCCAAATACCTTGGTCCGCTGACCGACCTTCGCGCTGTAAACGATGACAGCCATTCGATGATCATCGTCGAAGCACGCACGTTCCACCGTTCGCAATCTGAACCGATGCGAAAGCGTCGGGTCGGTTTTCTTGTGAGCCCGGAAGCATCAGCTGAAACCGTACCGGTACGACGCTCCGGAATCATGACAATCGCTGGCGAGCATGTCGACGTTCTGTACGTTATGCGCACGGCGGATATAGCACACCGGAGCCTGGATGCGCTCTTCCTGATCTCCCGATGGGACGAGCACCTGTTCAGTCACCGCGGCCAGCTGAATCTTCGGCGTCTCGCCACACCCGAGGCACGCGACGTGATGGTGTCTTCGACCGCCGAGGACGTTCAGGTCTCCTACCCGAATCGGTCCGGCGCATTTTCGCTTCTCCTCACGGACGACGTGGCGGTCCCGATGGATCTTCAGATTCGCCGTATTAGATATCCACGCTCGGCCGACATGCCATCCGACGCCCCACCGCAGTCGCCCTCGCCCCGGCGTCGCTACCGGCGCAGTGCGTGATGATGCCGCTATCCCGGTCGGCGGACGGCACGACATGAGCATGCGTGCGTAGGAAAAATCGGATGCTCCTTCTGCCGCCAACCACGCCGACTGCTATGTCCGTATTCCGCACGCCTGACGAACGGTTCGACAACCTGCCGGGCTACGACTTTGAGCCGCACTACCTCACCCTCGACGGACCGGATGGAGAAGAGCTCCGCACGCACTACGTCGACACCGCGCCGGCAGGGGAAAACACGTCTCCCGTCGTCTGCCTGCATGGAGAACCGACGTGGAGCTACATGTATCGCGACGTGATTCGCCCGCTCGCCGGATCACACCGCGTCGTTGCACCGGACTTTGTCGGCTTCGGAAAGTCCGACAAGCTCACAAGCCAGGGTGCTTACAGCCTCGAGTTCGGCATGAATCAGGTTCATGCGCTCCTCGAGGACCTGGACGTGGCCGACGTCACGCTCGTCGTCCACGACTGGGGAGGCTTGATCGGACTCGCCTACGCAGCGCACTACCCGGAGCGGATTGGCCGCCTCGTCATTCTCAACACATTTCTCCCCCTTGGCGAGGACGAGGAAAAGTCGAGGGGCTTCCTCGCGTGGCGCCGATTTGTGGAACGCAATCCGGACCTGCCGGTCGGGACCGTCGTCGAGCGTTCGATTCAGCACGACGCCGCGTGGAGCGAGGAGGTGAAGGCGTCGTATGACGCGCCGTTTCCAACGAAGGAGTCGAAGGCCGGTGCAGCCGTCTGGCCCCTGCTCGTCCCGATGTCCACGGATGACCCGGTAGCGCAGACAATGAGGCGCACACGAGAACGCCTCGCGCGCTGGTCGAAGCCGGCCCTCGTTCTCTTCGCCCCCGACGACCCGATTCTTGGGGGCGCGCACTCGTTCTTCCGCTCCCTCATCCCGACCGCATCGAACCAGCCGGAGATCTTGCTTCCCGATACGGGTCACTTTGTCCCGGAAGAACGCGGTGAAGCCGTCGCACAGCATATACAGGATTTCGTCGAACGGACGCGGACAACCAACGAGACGACCGAGCCGTCTTTTCCCAACAAACCGAATTGAGGGAATTAATCGTGCTTCACCGCAGAGGAAGCGCGGCGTGGCTACGGAGATTCGCCCCCGAATATCAGGTTATCACCGGGCGGTTACAGTTGACTTCAATCGTCATGGCTCCGATACAAACTTCGCTGACGCAATCCTATTCTTTCTGATGCATACAGTACAAAACTAGACTCCGGGACCTCCTGTGAGGAAGCGTTCCCATCCCGGATATGTGTCGTATCAACCTGCGCTCGGTCATGTCCTCCTCTTCTCTGTTTCCGTCCTCCACCGACACCGAGTCTCTCTCGGTAAACCTTCCGACTGAGTACGCGGAGTGGATTCAGGCACAGGCCGAGTACAACGATGTCTCAGCCGGTGCCGTCATTCGACAGTTGGTTGATAACCAACGAATGCGTGACCGCGAGGAAGTGACGCCGAACTCCGCAGACGAGAAGGAAGAAAGCGTGGCGGACAATCTACGATCGGCAAGTGAGCGTCTGCGGGAGCTGGTCGATCGTGCAGAATCTCTCGACGACAAGCCGGATGATGTCCTCGAGCGCATCGAATCTCGGCTGCAAACACAAATCGAAAAGGACAGAAACAAGAGCAATCCCCCGATTTCAGACGATGCTCCCTCGATGTTCGATCTGATGGACGACTGACGTCATCTCCATCAACCACTTCTGCTGACGTTTCTTTACCGCCCGGCACATCGCTTTCACGATGGTCGGGCGTTGCCGTATGCTGCGTATGCGGACGCCGCTGCGCCACCTGATCACCTCAGCAATTCACGAAACGAAATTCAGGAGGGCTCGTGAACGCCTCTGTTCTTGTTGACACCGACGCGTCAACATATTCAACATTGATCTTGCATTGATCAATTTATCACGTTCATGAGTGAGCCGTCGTACCTGAATGCCGATGAAGCCGCGAACCGTCTCGGCATCACCAAGAACACACTGTATGCTTACGTGAGTCGAGGACTCGTCCGGTCGGAGCCCGGCCCCGGTCGGACCCGCCGGTACGACGAACGAGACATTCTCCGCCTTGCCAGCGGTTCATCCCGTACATCCGCTTCCCGAGTGAATGGACGGAGCTCGGCTAATGGTCGCTTCTTGACTCAGCTTGCGACCATCGACACAGGGCGACTTTACTACCGGGGCCAGGATGCCTGTCGCCTGGCCCGCTCTCACGACTTCGACGACGCGGTCCGACTCTTCTGGGAGCACGAGGAAACACCTTCGGGCGACGGCATTCCGGGACTTGTCCCATCTTCGGAGCGGGACGTAGCCTCAACCATTTCTCCAGATGTCTATCTGATGGCCCCCCTACTCTCGGGCCTTTCGCCGCTTGCCCGGATGCAAAGCCTGCTGGCAATCGTGCAGGACGACGACCCGCGGGCGTTCGACCTGTCCCCGGCTGGAAGCGTCCGCTCGGGCCGCCGAGTTGTTGCAACGCTCGCCGCGGCAGCAACCGGAAGCGACGCTGTTCCCCGGGCTGACCACGTGCCTCACATTCTCTGTTCGCGCTGGGACCTGACGTCGACTGCAGCGCTTCGCACGCTCCAGGCCGCCCTCGTCGTCAGCATGGCCCATCCGCCCTCCACCGTTACGCTGGCTGCCCGAAGTGCAGCCGCGTCTGGTGCCTCGCCATACGGTGCGGTATGCGCGGGCCTCGCTGCCCTCAGCGGGCGAGAGGAAACCGGCGAAGTCCGTCGTGTCGAAGCGCTCTTTCGCGAAGCTGGCACGCCTCACCGACTGGCCGAAACGATCGCCGATCGCCAGCAGCGGGGAGACGACGTGCCCGGCTTCGGTCATCCGCGGTACCTAAGTGGAGACCCGCGTGCTCGCGTCATTCACCGCATGCTACGTTCGCACTATGCCTCGACCGAAGGCGCAGCGTTCACCGTGGCGGCCGACCAGACCGGTCCCGACCTCGTCGGCCAGGCGCCCTCCCTCGTTCTGGCACTCGTCGCTCTCGCACGTGCGCTCGAGCTGCCAGAGAATGCGCCTCAGGTAATTATCGCAGTGGCCCGCTCGGTGCACTGGATCGGGCACGCGATGGAGGAGTACGCGGCCTCATCCCCGCTGCCTGTTGGCGCGACGTACGCGGGTCCGCCCCCTGCGTCGGAGACAGAGGACGAACCGCGCGACGCCTCATCGACGATTGCCACCGCGGAGTGAGGCCGCGGCTTCGGCGGAGGCGCCGTCCCCCTCGACGCCCGATCGCGCGATGAACTCGGGATACGCCCGCACGTCGTGCTCGTGCAGGTCCAGCCCTTTGTCCTCCAGTTCGCCGTTGATGCGCAACCCGATCACACGATCGAGGCTGTAGAAGAGCGCATAGCTCACCGGGAACGTCCAGGCGAATGCTGCAGCGATCCCGACCACCTGCACGCCGACCTGGGCGACGCTAAAACCGCCGGCGGCGAATACTCCGGCAGCGAGCGTTCCCCACGCACCGCACACACCGTGGACGGCGACGGCACCGACGGGGTCGTCGATGATTTTCTCCAGAGCATCTGTTGCGAACACGACGATCATACCGGCGACACCGCCAGTGAGGATCGCAAAGCCCGGCGTCATGGACGCGCAGCCGGCCGTGATTCCGACGAGTCCACCGAGCACGCCATTCAGCGTCATCGTGGCGTCCGGCGTACCGCTTCGAACCCAGGTCGTCGCCATGGCCAAAACAGCACCCGCACCCGCAGCGAGGAACGTATTCATCGCGATCAACGCGATGTCTGTCGAGCCGGCTGTCGTCGAGCCGGCGTTGAAGCCGAACCAGCCCAGCCAGAGGATGAAAACGCCGAGCGCGGCCAGGGGCAGACTATGACCGGGAATCGCGCGGGGTGTACCGTCCGGAGCATATTTCCCCACCCGCGGACCCATGACTAGCGCTCCGGCCAGCGCCGCCCATCCACCGACGGAGTGCACCACCGTGGAGCCGGCGAAGTCGATGAAGCCGAGGCTTTCCAGCCAACCGCCCCCGTTGAACAGGCCGCCCCAGGCCCACGAACCGAACACCGGATAGATGAGACCTGTGATTGCGATGGAAAAGACAAGGTAGCCGTTAAACTTGATGCGTTCGGCGACGGCTCCCGAGACGATCGTCGCGGCGGTCGCAGCGAAGACAGCCTGGAAGAAGTAGAACGCATACGTCCAGCTCTCCGGCTGCTCCTCGATGCCCGTCAGGAAAAAGCCGTCCGTGCCAATGAAGCCGTTCCAGCTGCTTCCGAACATGACGCCGAACCCGACCACGAAAAACACGAGCGCCCCGGCCGACGCGTCCATGACGTTCTTCATGATGATGTTGACCGCATTTTTCGCCCGCGTAAACCCCGTCTCCAGAAGAGCGAATCCAGCCTGCATAAAGAACACAAGCGCTGCAGCAAGAATCGTCCAAACGTAGTTGAGGTTAAGTTGGACGGCCTCCGCGGCAGCCGTCGCGGTTTGTTGGGGCTCGGCAGCAGCTATTGTCGGAAGTAAAAGAAGCAAGAAGGTGACACAGGCGGCCAGCAAAAAACGAGACGTCATCAGGAATTGAGGGCAGTGGCAGTCAATGAAAAAGACCCGGAACCGCAGTTATCGGAGCAAATAACTCGCCCCACCGCAATTTTTCCGGTCAATCGATAATCACACGCCACACTTTAGCCCATATTACCCCAAACATCAAATTACTTATCCAAGAAAGCGCTTTCACCAAAACTATTTGTGTCAAGACACGAATCCTCCTTAATAACTGAAGCACCCTCGACCACGATGGTCGGGGTGCTCCAAATCTTTTCGTCTCGATCGCGTCGACCGGGCATGCAAACATTCAGCGAGGCGGTCACGACACGCTAGATCACGAAATGTTCACAGTCCAGGCGGATGTATCCCCACCAATCGCCTGCTCGTTGTCGACTGAAGAGTGCTATCGTCGCGCATGAGACGAGCGATGCAGACGCCAGACAATGTCCGAACGCGCCATCGCTGTGAGACCGTCAAATGCAGTCGAACTTAGCCCTTCGAACTTAGCCCTTCGCATTTAGCCCTTCGCACTTCTTAATAGTGATACGGGAAGTCGTCCCAGTCCGCATCTCGCTTCTCGAGAAAAGCGTCGCGCCCCTCCTGAGCCTCGTCCGTTCCGTAGGCGAGCCGCGTCGCTTCACCGGCAAAGATCTGCTGCCCGACCATCCCGTCGTCGACCATGTTGAAGGCATACTTCAGCATGCGCATCGCCGTCGGGCTCTTCTGGTTGATCATCGCTGCCCAATCCAGGGCGACGGTCTCCAGATCCTCGTGAGGAATCACGTCATTCACCATGCCCATGTCGTGCGCCTCCTGCGCAGAGTAGTTCTTCCCGAGAAAAAAGATCTCGCGGGCTTTCTTCTGCCCAACCTGGCGGGCGAGGAGCGCCGACCCAAATCCGCCATCAAAGCTGGCCACGTCCGGGTCCGTCTGCTTGAAAATGGCGTGCTCCTCGCTGGCAAGGGTCATGTCGCAGACCACGTGCAGACTGTGGCCGCCCCCCACCGCCCAGCCCGGCACGACAGCAATAACGACTTTCGGCATGAACCGGATCAGGCGCTGCACCTCGAGAATGTGCAGCCGGCCCAGTTTCGCCGGGTCGCGTTCGCCTTCGTCATCGGCGTACTCGTACCCGTCGCGACCGCGAATCCGCTGGTCTCCGCCGGACGAGAACGCCCATTTCCCGTGCTTTTCCGAGGGTCCATTGCCGGTGAGCAACACGCAGCCAACATCCGACGTCTGCCGGGCGTGATCGAGCGCGCGATACAACTCGTCGACCGTCTGAGGGCGGAAGGCATTCAACACGTCGGGACGGTCGAAGGCGATGCGCACCGTGCCGTGCTCCTTCGCGCGGTGATACGTGATGTCGGAAAAATCAAAGCCTTCGACAGGCGTCCAGGCGTTGGAGTCGAAAATATCAGAGACCACGGTGTTCGGGAGTCGATCGTTGGGATGAATAAGACTGCGATATGCAACGTACCGCCCGCACCAACTACATGAAAGTCGCAGTGACGTTGATGCGTTCAAACGTTGAGGCGTCAACGAGCCCAATCATTCAAAAGCAATAAGTACAGTGCCTCAGAACCTGGTATGTTGATATCCCCTCATGAGAGGGTCACCTTCCTGATCCCATCGGGATGGACCCGAGGCCGCTCTGATGGGAGGCAGGACGTGCGGCCAAAACCTTCAGCCCCTATGCCCGAGGCCGTTGATTTTTATCGATGAGCCCGTCGATCAGGTTGTCAACCTCACATACTCTCACACCCTCACACATCCATACTTCCAAACGTCCACACTTAACCAGCGGCGCCAAAGCCCTGTCGAAGAATAGCCGCAGCCGGTTTATTCTGCGGAGTGAATCCCGTCGGTCGTTTGCTTTCGGGTTCCGGGTGCCATTTCCAGACGATCGCCCCGCCCAACCAGTTCGCAGAGCCGAGTGCCTGAAAGAATGCGCGATAGCATCGGGCCTGCATCGCGGGATCCGGCTCGACCTTTTCCCCGTCTTCCGGCCAGCGCCATGGCGCCCTCGCAGCATCCGGATCACTTCGATACCCTAGCTCCGTGAAGAGCAGAGGTCTGCCCGTCGCGCGATGTATCGCTTCCAGCTGATGGGCATGCCGATCCCACCCAGCCTGCAGTTGCTCAACGGTTACCGAATCCCCACGCGTTGAATCGTGAACGAGCGGGAAGTACGCCTGCACGCCGACGTAGTCCAGCGCATCCCAGAATTCAATTTGCCGAAGGTCTTCACTCCAGTTGGCGGCGTACGTGAGCTTTCCGTCATACACCGACCGGACCTCCGCGATGAGTGACCGCCAGAACGCGGGACGCTCCCGCACGGCGCGATTGAGTTCGCACCCAATGACCAGGGCGCGTGCATCGACCTCCTCGGCCAGCCGGGCATAGTACAGCATGAATTCGCGGTACTCCACCTCCCACGACGCCCAATCGCCCTCCGCGTCGAACCCGATCGCGTCCCGCTCCTGCCCGTCGGCGCTGTAATGCCCGATCCAGATGTGCGGTTTGAGGATCACGCCCAGATCGCGCGCCGCGGCTCGAGAGGCAAGGTCGCGAATGCCTCGCGTGCTCTCGCTGTACCATCCTCCATCGGTATGGCGTCGGATTGCCGGTGTGTGCGGCGTCTCCTGGAACCCGAACGGGATGAGCGTGATGTCGCTCGCACCCAGGGATGCGATCGCGTCAAGAACGTCATCGGACGGGCGGTCGCGTGCGTCGAGCGTCACCGCACGGATGTCGAACGTCGCCGCCGGGACATCGCTGACCTCCGCCGACGCTGTCCCAGGCTCTTCCGACGACTCCGGTCTGTCCGTGCATGCAATGCCGAAAACGAGGCCAAGGAGGAATGCAAGAGCGCCCAACAGCAGACGGCGCCTCGGAATGGATAGCCTCATGATGGAAGCGGAAAGTTTAGAAATGAGACAAAGAGGACCGTCCGCGTGCCGTTCAGGACAGGCAAACACCCACAATTTAGCTAAAATTAGCGCATTTGTGGCAAACAAGTGGGATCGATGAACGGCCCTGATTTCATTCAACGCGTGTGCTTCATCGAAAGACTCCGTGTCCCCAGCGCGATCTGCGGGTCACGTAGCCGGATTTCTCATCACGAACTCGCCCGATATTATGCCAACCTACGACATCGCCATCATTGGCGGAGGGATCGTCGGTCTTGCGACGGCCTACCGGCTGACGCAAACCCACCCGGATCGCTCCGTCGTGGTGATCGAGAAGGAGGAACGGGTTGCTTTCCATCAAACAGGTCGTAACTCGGGCGTGGTTCACTCCGGCGTCTTTTACACGCCGGGATCGCTGAAGGCGGAAAACTGTCGTGAGGGCAAGCGGGCGCTCGTAGAGTTCTGCGAGCGGGAAGGCGTAGACGTCGACATGTGCGGAAAGGTCGTCGTCGCCGTCACGGAAGACGAGGTCCCGGAGCTCAACCGGATCGAAGAGAAAGGGCGCCAGAACCAGGTAGAGGCGCGCCGTATCGGTCCGGACGAACTGCGTGAACTGGAACCGCACACGCGCGGGGTTGCTGCACTTCACGTGCCGGGAGCAGGCATCGTCGACTACACGGGGATGACGGAAGCACTGGCCCGCTGCGCGACGCGACATGGCTACGACGTAAAAACGAATGCGGCCGTTACGGATCTGCATACCGAACGGGACCACGTAACGGTCACCACGACGGCCGGCGATGTCAAAGCGCGACACGTCGTGAACTGCGCAGGACTTTACGCGGACAAGATCGCCGAAATGAGCGGCCAGACGCCTGCGGCGAAGGTCGTTCCGTTCCGCGGTGAATACTACGAACTGGTGCCGGAGCGCCGTCATCTCTGCCGCAACCTGATCTATCCGGTGCCAGACCCGGCCTTCCCGTTCCTCGGCGTCCACTTCACCCGCATGGTTGACGGCAGCGTCGAATGCGGACCGAGTGCCGTACTCGCCTTCGCGCGCGAAGGGTACAAGTTCTGGGATGTCCACTGGCCGGAGCTCATCGATACGGTGACGTACCCCGGCTTCTTGAAGCTGAGTACGAAGCACTGGCGGAAAGGCATCCACGAACTCGTGCAGTCGCTCAGCAAGAAGGTCTACGTCAAAGCCGCGCAACACCTCGTCCCGGAGGTCACCGCCGAGGACTTCGTACCATCCCCGTCTGGCGTACGGGCGCAGGCGCTCCGCCCGAACGGCGAGCTGGTCGACGACTTCCTCATTCAGGAAACCGACCGTGTCGTGAACGTCATCAATGCTGCCTCCCCGGCCGCGACGGCCTCCCTGAACATCGGTCGCTTGATCGTGCAGAATTACCTCGACAAGCGGCTGGCGACCACGCAGGTTCGAGCCGCATAGCCTCACCCTATCAAGGGGCGCGGCAACAGTGTCATCAATTGCAGGCGTAAAAAAATTGCAGGCGTAAAAACGGACCGCCCGGCACAAAGCTGGACGGTCCGTTTTTCGTTGCATTAGACGCAGACGGGATAAGGGGAGCGGCCCCCCACGCCTAACCCCACTCACCCCGTCTGCCATCGTCCCTCCGCGAGCAACCTGACGGCCACATCGCGCGAGGGCGAATGAAGACATCGACAACCTCAGATCGGAAGTCGTTATTCAATTCGTTCTGCCAGCAGAGACGGGCGCCGCACTCACGCGAACGCGTGACGTAGGCGGACGATGGCGAACGTCCCACAATCCGCGCCCCCGCTACAACTTGGGCAGGTAGACGCTTGCCCCCGATCATCTGACGCCTGATATCATACCGGCTGATACCCCCAATTGCAAGTCTCTGTTACGTAAAAGGACCATATTTTCAGTAGGAAAAGAACCCGATCACGAATGGGTTGACAATTGTATATTTGGATCAACCCTGGATCTATAAACGGATGCAACCAGCCAGGTAATCGGTGCCTGTATCGTGCGATGAGCGGACTGGCACCCTGTTATAACGAACCGAACGCCTTCGCATGGCTCGCTTTCTGCCCGGAGAGTCGCATCCTAAAGTGACGGACCGCGCATCTGGCCAAAACTACAATCAGCTCTCCGCGACATGAATCGGTCCCGACCGAGCGAAGCTACCGATTCGACAGTTGAAACTGCTTGGGCGTGGTCCCGACGTGCTCCTTGAAGGTGTTGATGAAGTAGCTGACACTCGAGAAGCCGATGTCGTGACTGACCTCACCGACGGACCGAGACCCGCTGAGAAGGAGTTCACAGGCGCGCTTCATGCGTTCCTTTGTTAGGAACTGGAGCGGCGTCATTCCGAGCTCGTTTCGGAAGTAGCGATAGAAGCTCGATTCACTCATGCACGCTTTTTCGGCGAGTTCGCTCACCGTTAGCGGCTGGTCGAGATGCTTGCGCGCGTACTGAATGGCGGCCGCCAGCCCATTTTCCGGGAGCTGTCGATCAACCGGTCCCATCAGCAGATGACGCGACTCCGTCTGTAGCAGGCGAACGACGAGCTCCGTCGCGTTCAGGTCGATGAGCATGTCGCGGTGGGGTACGTCTTCGGTAAAAAGCTGGACGAGCGACTGCAGGACCCGCTCGATACCGGCGTCATTCCTCAGGTGGCAATGGTTCAGCCGGTCGACCTCCCACGGTCCCGACTCGGGGGACCGCGGCATCTCTTCATTCAGGCGAGCGACCATGTCATCCACTTTATCACTGTCGATCTCCAGCGTGATGCACCGGGTCGGCTCGCGGTCGGCTTCCGGGAAGTCGATATAAATCGTTTCGAGAGGTGGGACGACCAGTGATTCTCCCGGAAGAAACTCAAAGGGTTCACGATCGGGGTCCGTGAGATGAATCACCTTTTTGCCCGTAATCATCCCGCAGTAAAGCGGGTTGGCGGATCGAAGGGCAACGCGTTGAGCCTGCTGGACCGTATCGTACACGGAGAATTGCATGTCCTCCCCGCCGTACGATGTTCGATTTTCGACGAGCGTATCCGGAGGATCGTTGTGGGACGCGCGACGGTCCGATCGGTCGAGCGTCCAGGGAAGGGTTGAGACGAGAGGAGCGTTCGGCATAACAACGGCGAGGTCGGTAACGCAAAGGAACGGAAAGGCGTCCGCCGATGGTGGAGGCATCAACGAAGCAAAAAGCGCAGGACGGAACGAAACCGAGATGCGGGTTGAACCGCCGAACTAGAGGGCAAGAGTGTGGTACCGACCTGGACTGGGCAACATAATATTCATAAATGAAGGAATCGAATCATTTTTTGATAGAATTGAAAAAATTCAGAAGAGACCTACTTCGTAGCGTACCGGATGCGCCTCTGGCACGGACGCCGTTGCGTCTCAGGATGACTCCGTGTATCGGTGAACGCTTCCCATCATCAATATCCACGTGCATCGGGGACGATGGGATCAATGATCGCGACGTGCGGCGTTTAGCTTTCTACACGAAACGCTCAAACGGCCACGAGTCAAGACCGCCTGGCCTCCCGTGCCCCTGTCGCTCTACCTTTTGCATCTATCTGCACGAGACTATGGAATACACTGTCCCTCGCGTCACGATTACCGACGAAGCAAAAGAGATCATTGACCAGCTCCGGGAGCGGCACGGCGACCTCATGTTTCACCAGAGCGGCGGATGCTGCGATGGGTCGTCACCCATGTGCTTCGAAGACGGGGATTTCCGGCTCGGGCGGAGCGACGTTAAACTCGGCGAGATCTACGATTGCCCATTCTACATGGCAAAGGACCAGTTCGAGTACTGGAAGCACATGCAACTCACGCTTGATGTCAAGGACGGCCGCGGCGCGAGCTTCTCCCTCGAAATCCCGACGGGCAAACGATTCGTCATCAAATCCCGCCTCTTCAGCGAGGAAGAGCTCCAGGTCCTACAGCCCGTCGAGTCCGTGGACGCGTGACGCTTGACGCGGTGTGGAAGTGTTTAGGTATGGAGCAACTGTCTTAAAGATCAAGAGGTGAGGCCGTGATAATCTGGATTCCACGGCTCTTGTTCGCGCATGATGGCATTGAGCCAGACGAGCAGTTTGCGCATGCAGGCGACGAGGGCGACCTT
>NZ_PDEQ01000013.1 GCF_002554795.1 Longibacter salinarum
ATGGGGGAAAGGGGGATGAGGAGGAGCCGAGGTCTTGGTCAATGTTTGTGTCGGATGAGGGGGGACGTTGTCCCGTCTTTAGCGTGACTGAGGGCGCCATTTTGCTCGAGTCTTTTCTCGGGTCGGCGTAGTCCGTTTTCTTTCTATGAACCCCTTCGCATTTCGCCCTTCGCAGTTCGACTTCGCGCAGACCCCACGCGAGTGGGGATAGACCCGATTTGAGGTATGGGGAATGGGGGAAAGGGGGATGAGGCGGAGCCGAGGTCCTGGTCAGTATTTGTGTCGGATGAGGTGAGACGTGGATCGGAGTGAGAGGGCCGGTCCAGCTACATCGACAGGATCGGGAAGACGTCTGTGAGGGCTCCCACGAGCTCGTTTGATGGGTCTTAGATGATCGAAATTTTTCGGGTCGCGAGTCGCCTGAAGGTTAGACGAACGAGTGTCGGCCGAAGGGCGAAGACCTGCAACGTTGCCTGATGGGCGTCGTGCGAAAAAGTGACGCCGGACAACGGACGTTTCGCGCTAGGTTGATAACCTGTTCGGCGGACGGGTCGCGAAAAGCAAGGCCCGTTGCGCATGCCTTGTTCATAGGTGTCGCGGTGATCCTTTCTCGATGATGCAGGAGCTACGGTGCGCAAGATCAACCAAGCCGTGTACTGCGAGCGTCGAGAGGGCCGACCCTCGGGAGGTCCGTACCGTGGGATTGCCGAAGGCTGTCCGTCAAACAGGTTCTGATGGTGTCATACCTGCCGGGGGGCCGTGTGTCCCGTCCGGCGTCTCGGCATGATCGTACGTCCATTCACCAGGTATCACGGACTGACATGCCAAGCCAACGCTCACGCCGAGAGATCGAGAAGGAAATGAAGGAAGATCTCGGTCTCGTCCCGTCCTTTTTCGACCGCATCCCGGACAAGTATCTGGACCGGGAGTGGACCCTGTTCAAAGACTTCGAGCTGGGTGAGACGCTCATCCCGCAGAAGTACAAACAACTCATGGGAGTCGCGCTGCATTCCGAGACGAAGTGCACGTACTGCACGCTGTATCATACCGAGGCCGCCAAGCTCTTCGGAGCCACGGATGAGGAGATTCAGGAGGCCGTACACTATGCCAAGAGTTCGCTCGGATGGAGTGCTTACCTGAACGGTATGCGCATCGATTTTGATGAGTTCGAACGCGAACTCGAGCAGATCGCGAAGCACGTCGAGAAAACGTCTCAAGAGCCCGCCCACGTCTAAGGATGCAACTCGAACGAGTCCGACCGACCGTATTCTGTGTAACCCTTCACGCCTACGAGCTGAGTACGCTCATCGCGGCGGCGCGATGGGCGGCGGACGGAGGCGAGGGAGAGTTACCAGAAGATGCTCGCAAGCAGCTTCGCGACCTGCTCGACAGCTACGACCGCCAATTAACGGCCGAGCAATCTGTCGAGTAGATGCGCCACACGTTCATTCCCAGATGTGATTCTGCGTCCCGGCTGAGAACACGGTCGGGACGCGTTATGTTTGGACGGCTCCAATGGAGGTCGGTAGCTTCTCGCCCGTCTCGATTACGTCCAGCCGCGCGTCTACATGATTGCTCGCACTGCAGGTTCGAACCGGTCCATATCGCCGCCCTCTCTTCGCTCATTTTGGATATCGATTGATCTGCCGAACAGGTTATCAAGGTCGTAACCTGTTGACGGCAAGATGGCTTCCACTCCTCGAATCCATCGGTCGGGACTTCCGTAAGCGCGGTTGAGAGGTGATCGCCAGAACGCATGCCGTTCTTGCATCCGATTCCGTGCTTCGGTTCGTGAGCAACTGTTGTTTGCCGATGTCGGATCGAAGCACCGCACGTACTCTTTCGAGTTGATCCACGCCAGCTATGCCACAACAATCCCCTCCACCGCTCAGTCACGAGGAAGAGACGGTGATCGCGTTTTCGCAACTTCTGGAGGAGGAAGAACTACCGGAGGAGGCACGCAGGAGCGTTCCTGTTCCTGCGCCATCAACCGATGATGTCGTATCTCGCGGAATCGATGAACTTAGCGCCGAAATCTGGGATTGGGCCGAACAGCATCCAGGAGTCGACGATGCGCTCGCGCGACGAATCTCTGCCATGGAGCCGGGAGGTGAGGATCGCTCGGGTTCCGTTGCGGGCACGGACGTCGGCGGGGTCTCGCTGTCGGGAGATTCTCCCGGGGACGAATCGGGCAACGAGGCCACGGGTGCCCAACGACCGAACGTCGCCGAGCCGGGAACGAGTGAGGTCGGCGCCGACGAGTACCGCCGCCCCGGTCCGGGACGGCGGCGGTCCAACGGGGGACGCACCGGCATGACCGGCGATCGACCTGGATCCCCTCGGGATGCCGCAGCGTCCGATCTCGAGGACCCGGAAGGGCTGTATGTGCTCCGCAATGCTGTTAATCTGGCGCGGGACCTCGCGCGGGGCATGCGTGACCGGCTGTAAGCGTAGGGTTCAACCCATGTAGGCGGCGCACCTTGAATCCAGACTTTTTTTGATCGAAGATGTGCAGGGCAGTCCGGCGCTTCGTACAATAGGAGACCATTTTTCCAATCTCCCGCTATTCGATGATTGCTGTGCCTCATATTCGTCCCGCCGTTGTTCTCCTGTTGCTGATTCCGGGTCTTCTTGCCGTAACCGGCTGCTCCTCGTCGCCCGATGTACCGGAAGGAAAATGGACCGGCGCGCTCACCCCGATGAACCATCCGGAGATGCAGACGTCGGTGGCGTACAACGTGGCCACGCAGGACGGCGGGCTCATGATTGACGTGATCGGTCCGAATGGGAACGTGGTCCGCGCACAGCAACCCGAGCTGCAGGGCGACACGCTTGCTTTTCGCTTTCCCGAGCCGGAGGAGAACGTGATGCTGACGTGCCGATTGGGACGCACGGAAGAGATTCCCGACGGATTTGCCGGCCGATGCACGGATGAAAACGGCCAGTGGGCTCGCTTCACGATGAGGCCACCTGCGACGTAGCGTCAGGTTTGGCGGGACTGATTCGGTACATGACGCGTCTCCGATGCGCATCCATCAGCCCGTGCGAAGGGCGTCGACGTTTCGAGCACGGGAGGTGGAGGGCAATCAAATTCGGTACGGTGACCGCGTAGGAATTCCGACACATGCTTCGTTGTCCGACGGAAAAGAACATCCCCGCGCACATGTCTGATCGTGCCGTTTCCATTGAGCCTGTCACCCTGGAGCACGCAGACGCAGTCCAGTTCCTGGCATCGCATCCCGACGTCGTCGCGACCACCAATTTGCCCGATCCCTATCCGGAGAACGGGGCGCGAACCTGGATTTCGCACATCCGTCCGCGTCATGAGGCCGGCGACGAATATGCCTTCGTCATCAAAGACGGAGATACGGTCGTGGGCGTCGCGGGGCTGGTGAACGTGACGGACACGGAAGCCGAGATTGGCTACTGGATTGGTCGCCCGTTCTGGGGACGGGGCTATGCGACGGAAGGGGTTCGGCAGATCATCCAGTGGGTCATTCAGCATGTCGGAATCCGGCGGTTCTACGCGCGCCCGCTCGCTGATAATCCGGCCTCACGACGTGTCCTTCAGAAGCTCGGGTTCAGCGAGGGAGACGAGGAAGTGCACGAACATCCGAAGTGGGGAGAGGACGACCTGGTCGTTCGCTACACCCTGCAGGTAGAAGAATGACAAACGGGTGGGTGATTTCGTACCGATATGCGTCTACAGGTCCCTGTGGCGATTCGGCCAGCATGTAAGAAAAGATACATGCTTTCGCCGTACATAGCGCAGCAGCCGGCCCTGTTATCGGCTCGTTTCTTTTATGAAATCACCATCGTTCATGGCAGGAATGTTGATCCATGAGTCTGCATAGATCCGTTTTATGCTTTTCTTCGTCATTCCTGCATATGTCTGGCTCACCGGCTTCGTCCTCCACTGACGCGCAGCAGAAGTCGTTCTTCACCGATGGCTGGCGATCGTACGTTCCGCCTGTGCTGCGGTCGACGGACGGGTTGCTCCGGTATTACGTTGTGGTGCTACCCATCGTGATGCCGGCCGCCGTCCTCCTTATGATTGGTGGCAAGTACGCTGTGTACGGCGCGTATGTGACGGTGGGCCTGTTTGTCCTCATTTCCAGTGCCTACACCGTCTGGTTGATCCGTAAGCTAAAAACCGACGATCGAGACACAGGTGCACGAGAGTCGGCGCACGGCCAGCGGAGCGATCGTCCCGGGCAACCGTCGTCCCGAGAGTCCGGTGGTGAGTCTCGGGTACGGCGGTAGCTTTCGTGCTGCGTGTCCGCTGTGCTTGGCGACCGGAGCGGCGGAGAAGACCAGATGGTGCCCTGACGCGACATCATGTCGCGGCTTCTCCGGAGATACTCAATATCAGCTAGCCGGACCTAGTCGATGTTGGTTTTGACCTTGATACCGCTTCGTTTGAGCTGTTTCTGTAGGTCTTCCGCAATTTTCTTTTCCACGGTCCCGGAAAAGATTTTGCTGAACAGCCAGGTCATGATTCCCTGCTTGCGTGCAGCCCGGCTCGTATCCTTAAGGTCGATCTTGATCCGGTTCGGTCCGCTCGGCGTCACGTCCGCATCAATATCACTGGCGTTCAGGCTCTCCTTCAATCGTTTCGCGATCTCGTTGCGAACGCGCCCGCTGATGTCAACGCCCATCGATTGCCCGGCCGACACGGACACATGACCGGAGTGACGGTTTGCGATCTCTTTGATGTTGCGGATGGTAAGTTCAATCATGCGAACGTGCGGCAGGAAGAGTCGGAATCAGGAACGTTCGTATCACGCACGGGCAAGCAATGCGTTCGCTGGATCCCGAAGTAATTTTTATTTTGACGCCGGATTCGCGGGGCCGATCCGTTTACGCGCCGATCACTTTAGAACGGGCAGAGGGAAACGACTTCGCGGGGCCGGAATCTCGATGGGAGGAATGGCAGCGTCCAATGCATCCAGAAGTTAGCTGGCGGTTATCCAGATATCCCGGATTTGACCTGTTTGGCCGATTTGTTACCGTTGGTCGGAGAACGCATGTATGCAGCCGACGTGTATCGGATACCGGTAGTTCACGCTAGGTCTGCCCCACGAGAGGAGATTTGCGCGTCGATCGGATGCCCTGCTCTCACTCTAGCCTGACTGTGAAATGCCTCGATCCACGACGCGACAAGCGATTACATTTACGGGTCTGATCGAAGGATCGGACGATCATCAGTGGCTCATTACTGATGCCATCCGAGATGTCGATACCGGCGGTCGGGGCGGCGTGCCCCTGCATCGATGGACGGTGAGCACGGAGGCCCGGGGAAGCCAGCCTACCTATTACGTCGCGCGGGCTCATGGAGCACGCTGGCATGCGTTCGCGCCGTCGCCGCACATGCTTGCCCAGGCTATTCGCGTCGGTTTTCCGCGTGCCATTCGTCGCCAGGTTCGTTCTCGCGCAACCACACCGGAACCGCCGTCGGGGGACGGAGGAGCATCGGGAGCGCCGCCCGACGTACTGTAGAGCCCGCCTTGGTGATGAATATGGGACAAGCCCGGCCGGCCATAGCTCGCCGGGCACGCGACTGAGCAGCACGGCGGATCACTTCCCACGGGGCCGTACATTTGGGTCGTCGAGGTAATGGACGGTAGCCTGGTGGATCGCGGCATGCGGAAACGTTTCGGATGCGAAACGTTGGATGCGTCGGATTTTGTCCTCTGGATTCATTCCCCGCCCGCTCTCCGACAACAGCATGTCCGACGCCCCACTGGAAGAGGATGCCGATACGCCGCATTTCAGCTCCGGCGAGGCGTCCCCGGAGGACGAAAGTCCATCGTCATCGTCAAAGGGTGATGGAAAATCCGTCTGGGGGCTGGATTCTGCACCGGCAGCAACGACATCATTTGACCGGTCGGTCCCGGAGTCGGACCGGCAGCGCGATTGGAAGAAAAAGATTCGCGACCGATGGCGCGCGGTCACACCGCCCCAGCTCTTCGTCGGCTCGTTCCTCTTGCTGATTTTTCTCGGGGCTGCGGGCTTTATGTATCTCCCGGGACTCTACACCGGGCCCGGTCTCTCGTGGCTCGATGCGATCTTTACGGCGACGAGTGCCGTCTGCGTCACCGGCCTCATCGTGGTTGACACGGCGACCTACTTCACGACGTGGGGCCAGGCGTACATTCTGCTGCTCATCCAGCTGGGTGGGTTGGGGATCATTTCTTTTACGTCGATTATCATCGTTGCACTCGGACAACGGCTGTCGCTTCGCCACGAAACGCTCGCGACCGGCCCGTCGAGTATCGTTCGCTCCATCGACTATCGCGATCTAACCCGCGCGGTCTTCCGGTTTACGTTCGGGATCGAAGCCATTGGCGCGCTTGGCCTCTACGCCGCCTGGGTCCCGGAGCTTGGCTGGGGCGGAGCCCTGTGGCCGTCGATC
This sequence comes from Longibacter salinarum, assembly GCF_002554795.1. NCBI lineage: Bacteria > Pseudomonadati > Rhodothermota > Rhodothermia > Rhodothermales > Salisaetaceae > Longibacter > Longibacter salinarum. The sequence goes on from NZ_PDEQ01000013.1 coordinate 6,416, forward strand.
TTTCACTCCATCAGTGCCTTCTGCAACGCCGGATTTTCGACGTTCACCACGTCCCTGATGGGCTTTCAACTGAACGTCCCGCTGATCCTCGTCGTGTCTCTCCTGATCGTCGTGGGGGGGATCGGCTTCTTGACGCTGGAGGAACTGTATCTATGGAAACGAGGAAAACGTCCTGAGGGCGGTCGGTTTCGCCTCTCGATTCATTCGCAGATTGTCCTCGGCACGTCCCTCGTGCTCATCGTCGGAGGCTGGATTCTGTTTACCTTTTTCGAGTGGAATAACACGCTGGCAAACATGCCGTCGTGGGCCCGCGTCACGAACGGTCTCTTCGCAAGCGTAACGACGCGAACAGCCGGGTTCAACACCATCGACTACAGCGACGCCCGGGCACACACCAACTTTCTGACGATTATTTTCATGGCGATTGGTGGATCGCCGGGGTCGACAGCCGGAGGACTGAAGACCACGACGTTCGCCGTGCTTTTCCTGGTTGCCTGGGCGCGCCTGCGAGGACACATGACGGTCAGTGTGTCGAACCGGTCCATTCCTTCGGAAACCGTCCAGAAGGCCGTTGGGATGTTTGTGATTGGGTTGGCCGTGCTGGCCCTGAGCATTTTTATGCTTACCATCTTTGAAATGAAAGGGGTGGGAGAAGACGTGTCTCACGGTACGTTCCTCGCCGTGATGTTTGAAGCCGTGAGCGCCTTCAATACCGTCGGCTTGTCGATGGGTGTGACGGATGCACTGACCACTCCGGGCCGGTGGACGACCATTGTGCTCATGTTCATTGGACGTGTGGGCCCCCTCACGCTGGCTGCTGCAATGGCGCGACCGCGGAAGACGATCGTCGGCAACTTCCGATACGCCCACGAGGACGTGGCGATTGGTTAAGCTGGCAGGCTCACCTGTATCGACTGGACGCACGGCCCTGCGCGTAAGCCCGATACCCATCGAGGGCACCTTTTTAGTATCGACACTAATATTTCTACGACCGCACACCATTCTCTCATGAAACGATTCGTCATCGTCGGACTCGGAAACTTTGGTTCCGGGGTAGCGGAGGCCCTGTATCAGCGGGGCCATGACGTCATTGCGATCGATATCAACGAGGACGCCGTGGACCGGATCGCCTCCCATGCGTCTCGTCCGGCCGTCGGCGATGCCCAGCAACTGGAGGTGCTCCGGCAGGCCGGCGCGGAGGACGCCGACACGGCGATCGTGAGCACAGGCGACGATATGACGGCGTCGATGCTGTCGGTGCTCGCCCTGAAGGATCTGGGGGTGGACGACATCTACGTGAAGGTTATCTCCGCGGACCATGCCCGCATCATGAAGGCACTTGGCGTCTCCGAAACGATCTTTCCCGAGCGCGAATCGGCCTTCAATCTTGCCAGTCGCATCTCGGAATACGGTGTGCTCAACTACGTCCGGATGGCCGGCGACCTGTCGGTGCAGGAGATGGTCGTGCTGGACGAGTGGCGAGGCAAAACCCTCCGCGAGATCGGCGTCCGCAACCGCTTCCATCTCACCGTGATCGCCGTTCACGACACCGAGACGGACGAGGTGTCGGTCCCCCCCGATCCGGACGAGCCGCTCGACGCAACGGACACGCTATTGCTGGCGGGAACGGAGGACCGTCTCGAAGAGCTGGCCAACATGGCGGATGAGGAAATTCGAGAGCGCCTGGAGGAGTCGTAAGAAAGCTGATCTTAACATACCCCTTCCGTCGGGCAAAGATTGAACGCTAATACGCGGCGTCCGTTGGCGTTTCGATCCATTGTCGTTTTTCTTCGTAGCGGATTGTCCCCGTCCGTTGCGGTTTCTCTGCTAGACTCCCCCGAACGTCCATGCGAACCATCGTTGTAGGTGCCGGCGAAGTCGGCTTCGACGTTGCCCATCTCCTCGCCCTTGAGCAGCACGACGTCACCGTCATCGACGTTGAGAACGATGTGCTGCAGCGGGTTCGCGAGAAACTCGACGTGTTGACGATCCAGGGGAACGGGACCTCCGCGATGGTGCTGGAAGAAGCGGGGATTCGCGATGCAGACATGCTGATCGCGGTCACGGCCATTGACGAGGTGAACCTGATCGCCTGCATGATGGCCGACCGTCTGGGCGTTCCCACAACCGTCGCCCGGACGCGCTCGGACGAGTTGGCGCGCACTCATTCCGTGCTGGAGGCAGAGGACTTTGGCATTGATGTCGTCATTCATCCGGAGGAGAGCGCGGCGGCCGAAGTGTCGCGGCTCATTCAGCGGGCGGGTGCGACGGATCTCCTGACGTTCTGTGATGGCCACCTCAACCTGGTCGGAATGCGGCTGGACAAGGAGGCGCCCGTGGTGGGTGAAAAGCTGCGCGACGTCGTCGTCAACCACCCGAAAATTGACTTTCGCGTGCAGGCGATCGTCCGTGGCCTGCATACCGTTCTGCCGGGCGGAGACGAAGTGCTTCGCGCGAACGATCAGGTGTTCGTGTTGACGCGACCCAAGTACGTCACCCCGGTTGCGCGGATGATGGGCAAGGGGGACATCAGCATGAAGAACGTCATGATCCTGGGCGGGTCGCGCGTCGGCGCTGGCGTGGCCGATCGTCTGTCGAACCACGGCGGCATGCGGATTAAACTGATTGAGCCGAACAAGGAGACGGCGGAACGCCTGGCGGAGCGTCTCACGGATGTGCTGGTCCTTCAGGGGGATCCGACCGATATGGATCTGCTGGTCCGGGAGGGACTCGGCGAAATGGATGCCTGCGTGGCTGTTGCTGACGACGAAGAGTCGAATCTTGTGGCGTGCCTGATGGCGAAACACCTCGGCGTCTACAAGACGGTCGGATTGCTGTCGAAGGTCGCGTACATTCCGATCAGTCAGGCCATCGGGCTGGATGCGGCCGTGAGCAAGAAGCTCGCGGTGTCGCGGGAGATCCGTCGATACCTGCGCGGGAAGCACGTCCTCAGTGTCGCCACCGTGCATGGGCTGGACGCGGAAGTGCTCGAGATCAAAGCCGAAAAAGGTTCGAAGGCGACGAAGAAAGCGCTCCGCGACCTCGACGTCCCGCGCGGCATCATTATCAGCGCCGTGGAGCACTCGGATCGGACGGAGATCGCGACGGGCGACACGCACATCCAGCCGGGAGATACGGCGATCGTGTTTGTCCTGCCGCAAAACGTTGACGCTGCAGAGAAACTCTTCGGTGCGTAATTGCGCCACCGGTCGTCCATTGCTCTCACCTCACTGACTGTTCGCCTCCCCGTGGTCCTCAACTGGAACGTCGTCGCCCGTACGCTCGGTGGGCTGCTCCTCTTTTTGTCTGTTGCGCTGCTGATGCCGGCCCTTGTGGGTGGGCTGTACAATGAGCCGGCTGCCTGGAGTTTTCTCGTCAGCGCTGCGATCGCCGTCACGATCGGCGGGGTCTCGTGGTACACGCTCGGGACGCCCGGACGCGAGGATGTGGGCGCTCGCGAGGGCTTCGCCATTGTCGCTCTGTCCTGGATCGTGCTTTCGCTCATCGGCGCGCTTCCGTTCGTGCTCGGCGGGGTGCTCGATTCGTACACCAACGCCTTTTTCGAAACGATGAGTGGCTTCACGACGACGGGAGCCACGATCTTCGGCGGAAGCGGAACGCCGTCCATCGAGTCCATGCCGAACGCCTTTCTGTTCTGGCGGAGCCTCGCCCACTGGCTCGGAGGCATGGGCATTATCGTTCTTACGCTCGCCATCCTGCCGATCCTGGGCGTCGGGGGCATGCAGCTCTTCAAGGCCGAGGTGCCGGGCCCGTCGGCCGACAAGCTGACGCCGCGTGTTCGCGAGACGGCCCGCCGCCTCTGGCTCATCTACGTTGGCATCACCGTGGTCGAAATCCTCGCGCTCCTGCCGGCAATGAGCCTGTTCGATGCCGTGAACCACGCCTTTGCTACGATGGCAACGGGTGGGTTCTCGACGGAGAACGGATCGGTCGGTCAGTACGACTCCGCGTACATCGATGGTGTGATCACGCTGTTCATGTTTCTGGCGGGCATGAACTTCGCCCTGCACTTCCGCATGCTGCGCGGTAAGGCGATTACCGTCTTCAAAGACGAGGAGCTTCACGTCTATGCCGGAATTACGCTGGCGGCTACGACGCTGATCGCGATGGCCACCTGGTCGCCGACGGCGGGGTGGTTTGCAGCGGACGCGATCGGGACGGTCTACTCCACGCTCGGGGAGGCCATTCGGTACGCATCCTTCCAGTCCGTCGCGATCATCACGACAACGGGCTTCGGGACGGCGGACTACGAGATCTGGCCTTCGCTCGCCGTCGGAACGATCTTCCTGCTGTTCTTCATCGGCGGGATGGCGGGCTCAACCGGGGGCGGCGTCAAGGTCGTGCGGCACGTCCTCCTGGTCAAAAACTCGCTTAAGGAGGTCAAACAGCTCGTGCACCCGCAGGCCATTCTCCCGATTCGCCTGAACAACTCGGTGGTGCCGAAGGACGTCATGGGGAACGTGCTCTCCTTTATTGTGCTGTACCTCGGTCTGCTGTTTGCCGGGACGCTGGTGATGGCCGCGCTCGGGCTCGACCTGATGAGTGCGTTCGGGGCGGCGCTGTCGTGCATCGGCAACATCGGGCCCGCGTTCGGGACGATGGGGCCGACGGAAAACTACGCGCACGTCCCGGCGCTCGGCAAGTGGGTGCTGTCTTTTCTGATGGTGGCCGGGCGACTGGAAATCTACACCATCCTGATCCTCTTCGCGCCGACGTTCTGGAGGCGGTAAGATTGTTGATTGTGAATGGTGGATTGTGGATTGGATTGATGAACGGGCGTTCAGGTCTGTTCAGAACGGTTATTTCCAATCCCATCAACGATTAGCGATGAACGATTGACCCGCTTGCCGTCCGGCGGTGAACTTTGTCGATTGCGGATTGGATTGGTGAACGGGCGTGCAGGTGTGCCCGGAACGGTTGGTTCCACTCCCATAAACCACCAACCATATACCACCAACCATCTCAATCCCTGGCGTCAACGGGACGATGAGCCGTACCCGGTGAACCCTGAACTCTGAACCCTGAACTCTGAACCCTGAACTTCGCCCCCGAGCAGGAAGTGTATCGATTGCCTGTGGATTGAGGCGGGGGCGAGTAGACAGAGTCCGTTCTGCATCCTATACTGACAATCGTCAGCGACTGGGGACCGCGCGCCGGGTCCCTTTCAGCATCATCGTGCCCTCTCCGCCACCCGACCTCGACGTAAACGTGATTCGATCTTTTGCACTTCATCGCCTCGTGTCTGCAGCGGTTGCTGTCGTCATGACCGCGCTCCTGGTGGCCGGTTGTGCCGAGCAGGACGCGCAGGCTCCGGCCGATCAAGCGGCCTCTACGCCCCTGGACATTACCGCCGATGCTGGCGTCGGCGAGCCCGATTGGGTCAATGATGTCGTCATGTACGAAATTTTCGTCCCGGACTTCTCGCAGGAAGGGACGTTCCAGGGCGTCGTGAATCGGCTGGACTCCCTCAAGGCCATGGGCGTCAACACGATCTGGCTGATGCCCATCCACCCGGTCGGCGAGAAGCGCGCCAAGACCGACATCGGTGATCTTGGCTCCCCGTACGCGGTGAAGGACTACAAGGCCGCGAATCCGCAGTACGGTGGCGACGAAGGCTTTCGCACGCTCGTAGAGGAGGTGCATGAGCGCGACATGTACATCATCATCGACTGGGTTGCGAACCACACCGCGTGGGATCACCCGTGGATCGAAGATCACCCCGAATACTACACGGAAGGCCCGGTCGATGGCCGCTTCACGTATCCGCTGTTGGACGGTGACACCACCGACTGGACCGATGTCGTCGATCTGAACTTCGAGAACCAGGAGATGCGGGCGAAGATGATCGACGCCATGAAATTCTGGGTCGAGGAGTACAACATCGACGGCTTCCGCTGTGACGTGGCCCATCAGGTGCCCCTGAACTTCTGGAACGCCGCCATCGATACGCTGGAGACCGTCCGTCCCGTCCTCATGCTGGCGGAAGCTGCCGAGCCGGAAATGCATAGCGTCGGCTTCGACCTCACGTATGCATGGCCATTCTATGGTACCATCAAGCGCGTCTGGGAAGAAGATGCGCCCGCCTCGGAGCTTCTCACGCAGGTCGATACCACGCTCGAAGATCTGCCGGGCCCGTCGAAACGCCTCCGGTTTACAACGAACCACGACGAGACCGCATGGGATGCACCGCCGACCGACGTGTTCGACGGAAAAGAAGGTTCGGAGGCCGCGTTTGTTCTGGCGACGACCATTCCGGGCGTGCCGCTCGTGTACAACGGCCAGGAGCTTGGAATTGAAGACACGGTGTCGTTCTTCGAGGCCACGCCGTATGACTGGTCCCAGCAGAGTGAACTCCGCACCTTCTACACCGAGTACCTTCAGTTCTACAGCTCGTCAACCGCGCTTAAGAATGGCGAATTCGAGATTCTGACGCCGGATGCAGAGGACGCTGTGATGTTCTCCAGAACGGCTGACGGCGAGGAGCTCCTCGTGGTTGTGAATGTGCGAGACGAGGAGGCCGCTCTGAGTCTTCCGTCCGAGTACGCCGAGCAGACGCTGGTCGATGTGATGACGGACGATTCTGTCTCGGGTCCGGATCTGACGCTTGAGCCGTTCGGCTACCACATCCTCCGCGTTGGCGAGTAAGCCCGAGCGCACGTTGTGCGAGTGGGGTCTCGCCCATGAAGGAGCAACCGCTGTTACCGATTCAACCAAGCGTCCTGTCCCGCATATCCGGGGCGGGACGCTTTTCGTTTTCCCCCGCGGCCACAATGCGTCAAAAGCGCGAACTCCGCACCGTGAATCCTGAACCAGCGCCGCTTCCCAGAAGCGCCGTATGGTCAGAGGCATGCCGCGACACAAACAAAACGCAACCGTCGCACGGCCGTGCGACGGTTGCTCGCGTTTGAACGCTGAACCCTGAACGCTGAACCCTGAACGCTGAACTCATACCCACACGCGACATCGTTACGCAAGAGAAACGGTGCGCATTGGCACTGCCGTCCGGTAGACTTTATGTTGCAGGTCAGATTCGATTTCAAACGTTGATGACCTGTTTGGCGGATCTGTCAAAACGAAGATAGCGCAGCGGGTAAATGCCTATTCACACGCCTGGCGCTCATCCGTTGGCACCGACGTATTCGGCACGATGCGCGAGATCAACCAGGCATCGTGTTGCGAGCGTCACGAGGACCGACCGTCGGGAGGTCCGTATCTTTGGATGGCCGAAGGCTGTCCGTCAAACAGGTTCTTATATTTATTTTTACGACGGCCCCAGCCTATGCCTCGTTGGAAAGGACTCGACCTCGAAACGGAAGGAACCGGAATTTCGCGGCCGCTAAGCAGGCACGTAAATCTGCTTGGTGCCATGCTCGGGCAGATTGCCAAAGAGCAGATGGGGGAGGACGTCTTTGAGCGTGTCGAGTCCCTTCGACTGCTATGTAAACGGGCCGATCGCGATGATGACGAATCCCTCCGCGCAGAGGCGGCGGAGAAGATTTCGGAGATGACGCTGGAGGAGATCGTTCAGGTGCTGCATGTGTACACCACGTTCTTCCACCTCGTCAACCAGGCGGAGCAGCAGGAGATCATCCGGATCAATCGGGAGCGGTCCCGCCGGTCGGGTCCGGCTGACTGGCCGCTCGGGCCGGGCTCGGGCGATGGTCACAGGGATTCGTCTCCGCGATCTGAATCCATCGACGACGCCATTTACCAACTGAAACAGGACGGCGCGACGATCGATGAGGTCATCGACTGGCTTTCCGACCTGGAGATCGGCCCGACGCTGACGGCCCATCCAACGGAGGCGCGGCGTCGAACCGTTCTGCAGAAACAGCAACGGATCGCGGGGCTTCTGGCTACGCTTCAAAGTCCCGACGCCACCCCGGACGAGCGCGCGACGACCCTCGATGAGCTGTACGATCAAATCGCGTTTCTCCTCGGAACTGATGAGATTCGCTCCGAGCGCCCGACCGTGCAGGAGGAGGTCGAGCAGGGACATTACTTCGTCCATGGCGGCATCTGGGACACCATCCCACGCATTCACCAGGACGTGCAGCAGGCTCTTCGCCGCCATTACGATACGACAGCGGACGTGCCGGCTTTTCTCACGTATCGGTCGTGGATTGGTAGCGACCGCGATGGGAATCCCAACGTCACGCCAAACGTCACGCGGTGGACCTTCGCGCGGCAACGCCGGACGACGCTCGATCATCTCCTCGACGAGCTCGACGACCTGCGCGACGACCTCAGCCTGTCGCGAAACCAGACGGAGGTGTCCGACGAACTGATTTCATCGATTGAACGCGACGCTCAAAGCATAACGCTCGATGGTGATACGCTCCACCGGTATCGCAACGAGCCGTACCGACTGAAGCTCGCGTACATGGAGGAGCGCCTCCGTGCCCTTCGCGACGCGGTCCCGACGGGAGAAACGGTCGAGACGGGGGACATCGCGCGATTGATTCCGACGAAAGGTGCAGCGGCATACACCTCTGAGAAGCTCGCGGACGACTTGCAGATGATTGCCGAAAGTCTGGAGAGTCATGGCGTGAAGGACGCGGGACGGACGGGCCGGCTCCATCGCATGCGCGTCCTCGTTGACACGTTCGGCTTTCATCTCGCCGCGCTGGACGTCCGCCAGCACTCCGGTGTCCATGAGAAAGCGATCACGATTTTGCTACGCCACGCCGGCGTGACCGACGATTACGCCGCACTACCCGAGGACGAGAAGCTCGAGATTCTGCGGGCTGAATTGTCGAATCCACGTCCACTCGTGCCTCGCGGCACGGACCTTCCCCATCCGGCCGGGACGCTCCTTGAGGTCTTTCGCACGCTGCGGATTATGCTGAAGGTCGACCCGGACGCGGTCGGCGCGTACATCGTCAGCATGACGCACTCGGTTAGTGACTTGCTCGAGCCGATGCTACTGGCGAAAGAGGCCGGCATCGGGAGCGTCGAGTCCGTCAATGACGACACCGACGCCTTCGTCTGCCCGATGGACTTCGTCCCGCTCTTCGAGACGATCGAGGACCTGGACGCCGCCGATGACCGGATGGAGGCGCTGTTTACCGACGACCTGTACGCCGCCCACCTTGAGCGACGCGACGGGTTTCAGGAGATCATGCTCGGCTATTCCGACTCCAACAAGGACGGAGGCTACTGGATGGCCAACTGGGCATTGCACAAGGCGATCTATCGCCTCGGCGTGGTGTGTAACGACTACGACATCGATCTGTGTCTCTTCCATGGACGTGGCGGCACGGTGGGACGGGGCGGCGGCCACACGTACCAGGCCATTCGTGCGCTCCCGTCGAACGTGCACAACGGCAAGATCCGATTCACCGAGCAGGGCGAGATCATCTCGTTCCGCTACGCCCTTCCCGACATCGCGAGACGCCACGTTGAGCAGCTCGTCAGCGCCACACTCACAGCTACCGCCCGAGCGGACAGCGGCGAGGCGAGTGACGGGCCGGTCGGACTGGATGAAGAGGAGACGGAGGTTGCTACGTTGCTCGACGAGATCGCGGATCGCGCCATGGAGACGTACCGCGATATGATCGACGACCCCAAGTGGTGGCCGTGGTACACCGAAGTGACGCCTATTGAGCACATCTCCCGACTGCCGATCGCCTCGCGACCGGTCTCGCGGTCAAGCGACGAGGAGGTGGATTTCGAAGATCTCCGCGCCATCCCGTGGGGGTTTGCGTGGACGCAAGCCCGCTACATCGTACCCGGCTGGTATGGCACCGGTGCTGCATTCGAGGAAGTGATTTCGGAACGGGACGGCACCCTCGAAACGCTCCGTCATTGTTACCGCGACTGGCCCTTCTTCACCGCGGTGATGGACAGTGCCCAGCGGGAGATGGCACGTGCTCGCTTGCCGATTGCGCATCATTACGATGAGCGACTGCGCACGGGCGATACGTCCTTCCACGATTCTATCGATGCGGACTTCGACCGGGGGCGAGAGGCGATTCTGACGATTACAGGACAGGACGAACTCTTCGACAACACGCCGGTGCTGCAAAAGTCGATTCGTCTCCGCAATCCGTACACCGATGTGCTGAATCTTCTGCAGGTGGAGTTGATCGAGCGCGACCGGGCGATGGCCGATGAGAACGGACACAGCGAGGCGCATCGCGATTCGCTTCGGATGGCGCTTTTCTTAAGCATCAACGGGATCGCTGCGGCGATGCAGAGCACCGGTTGATGTGGGCACGGAACTCGATATCGACGGGGGATGAAAAGGAACAAGCGGTCACAAAAAACGCTAAAATGCCCCAATTCTTCCGCCGGAGTAGGGCGGTGCATGACGACGGTTGAACATGCTGGCGCCCCGCGCCGGGAGGTCGACGTTTCGCGCCGAACGTTCTTCGTGCGCTTCTGCTGCAGCACGGTCACAAACGACGAGGGTGCCTCTATGTCTCAAGAGCCGATGCCGACTGGAGAAGAATCAAACCCAAATGACACGGAGAAGGACGCACCGACCGGTTCGAAGGCGTCTATTCCGGTCGTAACGTTCAACACCCAGGCGTTTGAGGAAGCCGTACAGGCTCTTCCTTCGATCACCGAAGGAGTGGGCGAACACGGCTTTATGATCGTCTTTCATAATGGAGACCGAGCGGCACGGCAGCAAGCGCTGTCAGATCTCGTCGAGCACGCCACCCCGACTGTCCATCAGTTTCAGGTTCCCACACTGCTTGGGGAGCGTCGGATCCACACGCAGAACGCACTACGAAAATCGTTCGATCATGCATCCGAGGAAGATGCAGTTCTTTATTTCGAGAATGTAGATGCTCTTTTTACCCATACGCACACCGAAGGCCCCGATGTCAACGGTGAGGCCGAACCGACAACGGTTGAGTACTTCCTTGATCGTGTGAGTGCGTATTGGGGCCTCGTCATCCTGTGCGTATCCCATCCCACGCACGAAGCGGCCATTCGACGGTACACCCCACCGGACCTTGTTGTCACCTTCGATTCGCCCGAATAAAGGCAGGATGACCGCGGCTCATCGTCGATCTGTAGGCGGTCTGCAACTCTCACCGTACCTCATACGTAGTGCGGTCGAACTGTGGGCACATCTGACCGGTGACATTTTGCCCCGGCAATTTCGTCCCCCTTCCTATCACATATCGTCTCAACTCGATGCGTAGCAAAGGAACGATCGTTCTCGCTATCCTGGGTCTCCTCCTTCTTGTTGGTGGCTGCGGTGGCGTGAGTTCGTACAACAGCATGGTGCAGCAGCAGGAATCTGTTCGCCAGGCCTGGGCCAATGTGGAGTCCAATTACCAACGTCGGGCGGATCTCATTCCCAATCTCGTCAATACCGTCCAGGGTGCCGCCGATTTCGAGCAGGAAACGCTGACGCAGGTTACCGAGGCGCGCGCACGGGCCACGTCGATCCAGATTGATGCTGATGATCTCGACAACCCGGAGAAAATTCAGCAGTATCAGCAAGCACAGGGCGAGCTTGGCAAGGCGCTCGGTCGCCTCCTGATGGTGTCGGAAAACTACCCGACGCTACGCGCGACGGAGCAATTCCAGACGCTTCAGGCGCAGCTCGAAGGCACGGAGAACCGTATCAACGTAGCGCGGCGCGACTACAACGAATCCGTCGCACAGTATAACACGGAGATTCGGTCTTTCCCGACCAACATTATCGCGGGCATCACTGGGTTCCAGCCGCGTCAGCCGTTCGAAGCGGAAGCAGGCGCCGAAGACGCTCCCACGGTCTCGTTTGATTAGCGCCTGATCTGACGCTGCGATGCTGCGGCTGTCACCGGTCGCAGCATCGCCGGTCGAGCGCTTTGCGTGCTGGGCTTCCCTCGTTCTGTGCTCCTCGTCCCATCGACGTCGTGCTTCGCACCTTTCGTGCTTTCGGTCTACTGCTTCTCCTGGTTGCGTGGGTGTCGTCTGCGCCCGCTCTTGGGCAGCGATTCGACATCCCGGCCCGTCCGTCCAGTCCCGTGCTGGATCAGGCGGATCTGCTCTCGGGCAGTGAAGAACAGCAGCTCGCGCAGAAGCTTCGCACGTACGAAACGGAAACGTCGACGGCCGTCGTGGTGGTCACGCTCCCGTCGCTACAGGGGGCTCCGATTGCCGAGTACACCGTCGAGCTCGGGCGCGAATGGGGGGTCGGGCAGGGGGGACTGGACAACGGAGCCGTCGTCCTGATTTCGCGGGACGACCGCCGCATGTTCATCGCCACCGGCTACGGACTGGAAGGCAGCATCCCGGATGCTGTGGCGTCGGACCTCGTCCGAAACGTGATGCGGCCGGCCTTCCGAAAGGGAAACTTCTACGAGGGGATTGATCGGGCGACGAGTTCGCTCATGCTTGCGGCCCGTGGAGAGTACACGGCCACCGAACGCCCATCTTCGTCCCGCGAGGACGGCGGTGATTCCGAAACGCTGATCTTCATCGTGTTCATCATTCTGTACTTTGTCCTGACGTCGAAACGGCGGGGCTCTGGTGGAGATGGCGGCCGGAGACGGCGTCGCGGAAATGTCTTCATCTGGGGATCCCCCGGTGGCTTCGGTGGGGGAGGCGGAGGTGGAGATGGTTTTGGTGGCGGCGGCTTCGGAGGATTTGGAGGCGGAAGCTTCGGTGGGGGTGGCGCCGGCGGGTCCTGGTAAACCGGATCCTGTTAATCGTCGTGCCGCACACGTCCGTGAACGTCTGGATATGTCCGACAGCATGGCGGTCATACGGGAACGGCCGGTCGTCCATCGGATTTCTGTCATGCCTCACGTTCCTTGCTCACGTACATCCGTTCTCATGTCCGATCGTCTGCAGCAGCTCCTGGAGTTTTACGAAGAAGACCCACAGGACAACTTCGTCCGGTTTGCGCTGGCGCAGGAGCACTTGAAGCGCGACGAGACGGAGAAAGCCCTGTCTCTCTTCGAGGAGCTCGTGGAGACGGATCCCGACTACGTTGGAACGTACTATCACCTTGGAAAACTGTACGAGCGTCTCGACCGAACGGACGACGCGATCGAGACGTACCGTCAGGGCATTGAGGTCGCGCGCGACCAGCGCGACAACAAGAATCTGTCGGAGCTCCAGGATGCGAAGCTGAAGGCGGAAGGTGTCGGCTTCGACTGAGGACGGAGGATGTCGGCGTCACCGTGACGAGCGCGTGCATCCCGATCGATCGGGTCGATCTATTCCCAGAGAGAATGTGTCCATGAGGGCGATTGTGTCCATTTCTCCTCGTCTCGCTTTGGTGGCGAGTATGACGGCCGTTTTACTCGCCTGGGGAGCGGTGCCGGTCCTTGCCCAGGACACCGGGGACGACGAGGCGACGTACACGGTGCAGGCCGGAGATACGCTCTTTGGTATTGCCCAGCGGTTCGGCACATCGGTTCGTTCGCTCAAAAAGTGGAATGACCTGGACGGTGCCGGCATCCAGGTCGGCCAGACGCTTCGAGTTCGCCCACTGTCGCCATCGAGTTCGCAAGGGGAGCCAGACGCTGATGCCGGAGGGGGCGAGGAGCCCCCGGAGAGGCCGTCCGCTGATGCCGAAGACGCCGCGGAGACGGAGAGAGACACGATCAAGGCTCCCGGCCGGATCATCGCCGACGCCGGAGATACGCTGGTGGACATCGCCCTGCGGCTCGGCACGACGGCGGATACCCTCTTTGCTCTGAACGATAGCATTCGATCACCGATCGAGGAAGGGCAGGGTGTGCTTGTCCCTTCTCGGTTTGGGGCCGGAAGTCATGTCGTCCAGCCCGGAGAAACGCTCTACAGCATCGCAGGAGCGTATGGCGTGAGCGTTCGGGCCCTCCAGTCGGAGAACGATCTTGAGGACGCGACGATCAACCCCGGTCAGCGTCTCGACATTCCGGGAAATACGAGCCGTGGCAAGATCGAACCGCCTGAGCCTGATTCCACCGGTCCCGTCGCCGTCTATCCGACAGCCTTCGAGGGACGGCTTACCGCGAGTGGCGAGACATACGATCCGGCCACGTTCACAGGTAGCCATCCCACGCTGCCGTACGGGTCGATCGTCCTGCTTTCTCATCCCGGTAATCGGCGTCACAGCTTCCTCCGTATCATCGATCGCGGTCCCGTCGAGGATAACGTGATCATGGACGTGTCGAAGGCGGTGGCTCAGCACCTTGGATTCACCGCCAGCGATTCCCCCGACGACCTCCAACTCCGTATCGTCTGGGTGAACGAAACCAGGAGGTAACCGGCGTAACACCGTACTGGTGCGACGCGTACGATGAGTGCCTCGACTCGGGGCTTCGACTTCCGCATCACCTAGACCCTTGCTCACGTGCCAGCGCCGACATCAGCATCCGAACGGGCGCTTCGCTCGGCCTACTGGGCGGCATCCCGCACCGGGACGTACGGCTTCCTGAGCGCCCTGCCGCTTCTCATCGCCTACGAGGTGATGATCGCTGTCGCAAACTACGGCTCCGGGCGACCGGTCCGCATCGGCGCCGACGTGTGGATGAAGCAGCTCGCTGCTCTCACGGGTGGACCGATCGTTTGGGTTCTGGCGGGGACCGTTCTGGTCGTGGGTGTGGGCATCATGGTATACGAGAGGAAGCAAAATATCCCGCTTCGTCCCGCCTATTTTGCCGGAATTCTGGCTGAGAGCGCCGTATATGCCGTCCTGGTCGCTGGACTTGTTTCGTACCTGGTCGCTGCTGTCTTTGCCGCGGCTCCAAGCCCGCAGATGGCGCATGACCTCTGGACGCAACTCGCCCTGTCAATTGGTGCTGGACTCTACGAAGAGCTCGTGTTTCGGGTGATTCTCGTGGGTGGGCTCTTCCTGTTCTTTCGATGGATGTTCTCAAGCCAAACGACGGCGTATGTGACGGCAGCGATTATCGGCGCTGCCGTCTTCAGCCTTGTGCATTACGCGGGTGCGTTGGGCGACCCGTTCGCCCTCGACTCATTCACCTTTCGCTTTCTGTTCGGTCTGGCGCTGAATGTGCTTTTTCTGGTGCGCGGATTCGGGGTGGCAGCCTGGACGCACGCCCTGTATGACATCTACTTGACGCTCGGTCTGTTCGGCTAAATCTGGGCCTGCCAGAACGGCAGAGAATGCGGAGCGGCACGGGTGTTGTCATTTAAAAACGTACGTGGTGAGTATGGCCGGCGAGAGTGAAACGGACGTCTTGATTCGCCGGACTGCACGGATGCATTGACTTTGGCAAAACGATAAAGCCTCGTGAACACCTTTCGTACCACCGCCCTCATGGCGGTCATGATTGTTCTCTTCGCCCTGGTGGGCCGTGCTCTGGCCGGGCCGGGCGGTATGACGATCGCCCTTTTCCTTGCCGTGATCATGAACGGCGTGAGTTACTGGTTTAGCTCATCTATCGTGCTGAAGATGCACGGAGCGAAGCCGATTGAGCGTGGGGATGCCCCTGAACTGTATGACCTCGTAGACCGCTTGCGGCAGAATGCAGGTCTTCCGATGCCGAAGGTAGCGATCATTCCGTCGGATCAGCCTAACGCGTTCGCTACCGGACGAAACCCGGACAACGCCGTCGTAGCGGTAACGCGTGGCCTGATGCGGACACTCGACCGCGATGAATTGGCCGGCGTCGTCGCGCACGAGCTCGCGCACGTTGAAAACCGCGATATCCTGACGTCGACCGTGGCGGCCACACTGGCGGCCGGAGTCACGCTTCTGGCGCGATTCGGGTTCTTCTTTGACCGCGGCAATCGCGATGGAATATTTACGTCCCTCCTGATGCTCATTCTCGCGCCGCTTGCGGCGATGCTCATTCAGGCGGCGATCTCGCGCTCGCGTGAGTTTGCTGCTGACCGGGATGGAGCACGAATCGCCCAGTCGCCACACGGTCTGGCCAGTGCCCTTCGCAAGATCGAACGAGCGGCCACGCACCAGCCGATGCAGAACGCGAGTGAGACGACCTCGCACATGTTCATCATTAACCCGTTTTCTGGTGGACTCTCCGGGCTGAAGTCCCTCTTCTCGACGCACCCGCCAACGGAAGATCGGATTCAACGACTGCAATCGATGTCGTAGCATGTGGCTGGAGAGCGCATGACGTACTTACAGTCGTTTGAGCCAGAAGTCGTTATGACCGGGGTGGAAGCGGGTTCGTCGGCACGATAGGGGCCTTCGTTTTTTCTAGAGATTGTCCCGGTAAGGATTGCTCAGCTGCCGGGGCAAGGCCCTCTTTCCCTCCCCATTCTGGTGCCGGGTCTCGGCCTCTGTGTCATGCGAATTGCCGCTTCGCTCGTTGTCACATCGCTTCTGGTTCTTGGAATTCTCGGTTTCAATGGCTGTGTCGATGCGCCGGAACCGCAGGCGGAGCGAAGTACGCAGGATCAGCGGGTCATCGATCAACTCCAGAGCTGGAACCAGCGCCTGGTTGTTTCGGGACGTCAAAAAGACGACCGGCTCCGGTCGATGACTCGGCTCGTTCACAAGATGATGGACGATCTGGCTGGTGTGGCGAACGGGGAGGGCCTCGTTCGAGGAGTACGCGTCGATCAGCCAGTGCACCTCGAGGCAGAGTTCCCACGCACGGAACGCTCGATCCGTGCGGCGGAACGACAGTTTTTGAGCTACCTGTCGGTGCTGGAGTCGAGCCTGCAGGAAGGCGAACAGCGTGTCGAACGTTCTCACGATCCAGAGGATGAGGCCCGCGTGTCGGACCTGAGACAAGCGATTACCGAACTCCGGGAGAAACTGGATGCGTCAGCGCGCCGCGCCGACGGGCGGGCGTCTCGTATCGATTCGCTTGCTGCAGTCGTGCTCGCTCTCCGGACGGAACGAGATCGCCTGATTTCTAAAAACGAGTCGCTTTCCTCGTCCGCCCGGTCACTCCGACGGGCGTATGTCATCGCGGAAACGCAAGATGTTTTGCTGGAGAAGGAGGTGATCGATAACCGTTTCCTGCGATCCCCGGTCCTGAAGCATCTCCATCCGGACCTATTTGAGACAACTACCGTCGATGCGACCGTCATACCGTTTGATGGCACGTCAGCAGAGGTGATTTCACCGCATCAGTACGCACCCGATACCTTCACGATCGAGCCGGGCCGCGTGCGGATTCACGATCCCGAGGGGTTCTGGGCATTGTCCCGCTACGTGGTAATCAAGGTGGATCCCTGACCGTCAGTGCAGCGCCCCGGAGGACGTGACCTTGGGGTGCCGCACGCAGCTCGAATGAGGTATTGGGAGGGCCTCTTATACCGTTTCAACGTCGAAATATCGGCGTCTCAGACGGTCTCCGTTTAGCGGATGCGCCCACCCCCCGATCGCCGTCGGGGCAAGCCTCAGCACGAGAATGTTTGAACGTATAAGGTGGAAACGTTTTTCTGCCTAGATCAAGGCAGCTGAGTCGGCATGGCTAGGTCACTCCGACATTGTCATTCCGAAAACGTATTAGTAGCCGACCGTCAGAGACAAGGTGGGAAGTCGTCCTGGCAAGGTGCGTGGGCGGTCAGTGTATGTAATGAATCGTGGTATCAGGCTTCGATCGATCACGTTGCTTCGGTCCAAGACGTTCGAGACCTGAAGGAGGGCTCCGATCTCAACGCCGCCGAAGGTTCGGTTGTATCCGAAGCCTACATCCACATTGAGGAACGGTGGTAGCACGTCGTCGCCCGGGCGATTAAAGCCGGGAGCCTCAGGCTGTTCAATCACGTTCGCCACGCGGTTGAACCCGGCGGTGTTGTTCTGGGAATAACTCCGACCCGTGAGGTAGTCGTAATACGCCTTTCGGAAGGCCCACGCCCGGCCCCAGATCCCCGTCCAGCTTGTCTGAAGGGAGAAACCGGCACCGATGTTCAGTTCCGCTTGTGCGTCAACACGGTGCGGTTCGTTCCACGGGGTCGGTACGCGTCGTCCGTCGAATCGATTGGGAAATGTCCGTTCGGCCTGGCTGATGTTGTACGAGACCGACGTGTTGACAACCTCATTCTCGTATGCGACCCGGATGCCAGCGCCGATGGCCCGACCCCTGCTGGAGGAAATGAACGTGCTCTGATCTGGCGAGTCCTTGGTGAAAATAGCGACCCCGGTTCGCAGGGTGGGGTAATCAATGGCCAGAAGGTGCGGCTGGAATTTCGCATAGCTCTCGACGTTGATCGTCAGCCCATCGGTTGGAGTCCAGAGCCCTTCGGCGGACACGTGGTAGGCGCGAGGAGGAGCGATGGAGTGGTCGGTCGGAAGCCACACGCTGGCCGTTGGCACGACGGCCGAGGCTCCATCCCGGCTGATATCAAATTGACTCGTGAACTGTCGGTAGATGCCGCCCGCGAGGCGAAGGGAGTAGTCCCCGATCGGTGTGTCCGGATCGTCGAATCGAATAGCCAGGCGCGGTTCGGAATAAACCGTGCTGCGAGAGTGAACGTACGTTAGCCGCGTCCCGGTCTCGACGATCGTTTGCTCGTTGATTGCCCATTCGCCGTTGGCCGAAAGGATGGCTCGCGTCGCCGTCAGGTCGTGCTGTAGTGTGGGAATGAAGGCGTTGCCAACCCGGAAGCGGCTCCGGAGATGTTCGACTCCCGCTTCGAGTTCGATTCGACGGTCGGCGGAGATGCCGATGTCGAGCCGAGCACGCGCGCCAAGTTCAGAGATCTGATTCCGGTCGTCTGGGCGCCACAGTCCACCCTGACTGTACGAAGTTGAATCTGAATCCTGAGAGGGGCCGAGCGTCGACACGCCGGTGCGGTACTGCGAGCGAGCGTCGTAGTGGCTGGCATACGTTTGAACGGAGCCGATCGTCCGGTCACCGATGAGCCATTCGAGTCGAGCCTGGCCCGTCGTGTTATTCCACCCGTAGCGGTCGTAGGCGGGAATCGGAGGCGCCTGGGTCGAGTCCACGGACCCTGGCGATTCATCCATCGGGGAGTCCATGATGAGGCTCGCTCCGATGGCGCTACGCCCGTGGTAGCCGGAAACGAAGAGGTAGCGATACGGCGTGAGTTCCACCCGCGCCGCCGTATGCCAGTCCGAGAACTGAACCGCCGGCTGGTGATTGTAGCCCGCACTCGACAGCGATACATCCGACAGCGTCGGGTCGCTTGATGAGGCGGTCGGATATGCCCATGCGCGAGCCAGCAGTGGATCGAGCGACGACCAGTCCTGGATTAACGCGTGGAGCGCCGGGTCCTGATACACGTCCCACATACCGACGCGCGCTGTGCCCATCACGGTGATTGGGCGCCCGTAGATCTCAAATGTACCCTGCGCCCGTGCGTTCGTGCTCACCGGGTCGGCACTCAACGTTGCCCACCGTGTGTTGCGGCGCGTCAAGTCGTGTTCGAGCTCGACGACGCCCGACAGATAGCTGCCTTTCATCGCACCGTATCCGGCCTTGTGTGTCGTGAGGCGGCCCAGCGCGAGGGGGCTGAAGGCGCTGATCAGGCGTCCGACACTCACCGGGTTGCGGACAGGCACGCCGTCGAGCACCATCTCGTGTTCGCCCGAAGCACCGCCCTGGATGTGGAGGTCCGCCAGCGGACTCTGCGTTGCGATTCCCATTAACGTACCTGCCGTGCGTGCGATGTCGCCCGTGCCGGTGCTTGCCGCAGGCTCCTCCAGTTCGCCGGCCTCTGCTGCCTCCTGTCCGAGTGACGAGGACGGCATCCGTGGCTGAAGGCCGTCCACGATCACCGGTTCGGTGAGGAGAGGACGTGGCGTTAGTTCGATCTTGCGCTTGGTCTGCTGTCCGGGCTCGACCTCGATGCGCAGCACAGCCATCTCGTAGCCGACGTACGAGACCATCACCTCGTGGGGCCCTTCGACGAGTTTGGAGAGTTGAAAGAGGCCCGAGGTATTCGTCGATGTACCTGTGGCCGCATCCGCGAGGATGATATTGGCATCGGGTAGCGGTTCACCGGTGCTTGCATCGACGACCACACCGGCAATCTGGCCGTAACGTGCCTTCGTTTTAGGCGAGCCGATGATGATGTACGTGCCGTTCGATGACAGCACGTAGTCGAGGTCCGTATCCTTCAGAATACAGCGAAGCAGTTTCGGGGCCGGAAGGGCGCGCGCCGAGCAGAAACTTCGGCGTCCGCGCACGAGATCGGCGTCGTAGGCCATGGATGCTTCCGTGACGGCAACGAATCGCTCGAGGGCCGTCGCGAGCGGTACCCCGCGAAGCGCCATGCTGTACAGCGAGTCGGATGCGGCGATCTCCGCGTCTGAGTCGGGCGCGGCATCTTGCGCAGCACACGGGGCTTCGGGCCATCCGAGAGCAGCGATCAGGACGGCGACAAACAGCCAGGAAGTGAAGGTCCGCAGAGCCATCGGAGAGGTGTGCCGGATGCGCCGAAAACAGAACGAGAGATGGTCACGAAAAAGCAGATTCACCTTGCAACGGAAAAGCTTTCCCGTGATCAGCAGCACGATCCCAGCCGAGTAAGGGTGGCTGGAGCACCATTTCAGTCATTGTGAACTCTGGACGAACCGAACGGGTCCGAAAGCAGAGGCTGGTTCTATCTCAGCGTATGGCGTCCTCAACGTAAATCTCGAATCCGCCATTGATTGGTCGGTACGCGAGCCCCTGCGCAGTGCAGATGTCGTGGATGATCGTCTCCGGATCGACCTTGCTGTTGTAATAGAGGGACAGCGATCCTCCCTGAGCTCGTGCCGATGGCGTCAACCGAACCCTCCGATCATAGCGTCGCTGCAGCTCGGCGACGATACTTGAGAGCGGCTGGTCGCTGACGGCAAAGCCAGCACGGCGCCATGCCAGGACGCGCGACACGTCGACCGTCGAAGGCGATTCCACGGCATCCGTGACGCGGCTCCGCTCACCGGGTTCGTCCAGCACGATGCCTTTGTCCGTGGCGTGGGCTGAGCGCTTATCGCTCTCCGCTGCCGTCGACTCCACTCGTACACGACCCGACGTGACAACCACTTCGGTGGTTTTACCGTCCCGAGCGCGGATGTTGAATTCGGTACCGAGGACCTCGACACGTGAGTTGAACGTCCGGACTTCGAACGGCCGGTCGCCATGCACGACGGAGAAATAGGCCTCTCCGTCCAGCTCAACGGATCGCCGATCTGCGCGGAGTCCAGGGAGACTCGCAAACCCACGCTGATACCGGAGGGTCGTGCCGCTGTTGAGTTCGATTGTGGAGCCATCCGGCAGCGAGGCCGTTCGTTGTTCTCCGACGGGCGCCTGAACGCTGACCGGTTGTTGCCACCACAGCCCGAATCCGACCACCAGGACTGCGACCAATATCGAGGCTCCCGTGAGGACCGACGAGCGATTCCATCTAGACCCATCGCGACGTGAACGTGGGGCTCGATCGTTCGGCGTGGTCGTTGACCGTACGGGCTGTCGATCGTCGCCGGCGTGAGGCTCCGGCTCGGCGAAGGCACGTTGACGAACCGCCTCCCACGCAGCGTCTACGTCGGGCTGCCGGTCATTTTCTGTCGGCGCATCATCGACAAGACCGAGCAAGCGCCAGACCGACTTCAGCGACGATTGCTCCTCCTCGTCCGGCAGGTGCTCCTGCAGGTTTTCGGGAAAGGGTAAACGGTTGCGACTCATGCGTCTAACAAGCTGGGTTCATACGTGCGAATCCGCTCGCGCAGCGACCGGAGGGCGCGCACGATGTGGTTGTTGACCGTGCGCGGAGAGATTTCCATGACCTCGGCGACATCTTCGTGACTGAGTCCCTGAAATCGACTCAGCTCCAGCGCCTCCCGTTGCCGATCCGGAAGTTCGGAGATCCACGTCTCAAGGTGCGATTCCAGATTTCGCGCATCGACGGCGTCGTCAGGAGCCGGCGGCTTCGACAGGTGCCCGACCGGTTCACTTTGCACATCATCCTCCTTGTCCGATCGCGTGCGGCGATTGCGATGCAGGTTATATGCGCGATTGCGCACGGATCGATACAGGTACGCTTCCAGCGATTGCGACGGATCGAGTGACGAACGGGTCTCCCATAATCGCACGAAGACGTCCTGCACGATGTCGCTTGCGCTCGCCCGGCTCTTCGTGATCGAACACGTGTACCGGACCAACGGCTCGTACATTTCGCGGAAGACCTGTTCGTAGGCGGAGCGGTCGGACTCCTTCAAACGTCGGCACCACTCATCGAAGGATACGTCGGTCATGGACGAAGGATGGGCGACGGCAGCGGGCACGAGGGAGGAAGATGAGTTCGAGGCCGTGTCACGCAGAATACACGCCGTCGAAGTTCGGTGACTACTCGTCTGTTGTATAAACGCGTTCTTTACAGCGGGTCGTGGGGAGGCTCATCTCTGCGGATCTTTTCGTCTGGACATGCACGACCTGCTACACAGGCCGAGAGATCGTCGGATCGTCAAGATCATCGCGTTTGCTCCGGATCTGTCCTGGCGTCTTTCCGATGAAGGAGCGAAGCGTACGTGTGAGGTGAGGCTGGTCAAAAAAACCGGCATCCAGTGCGATGACAGCGAGAGAACGATCGGTTGAGACCAGCAACTCGCTGGCATGGTCGACGCGGCGCTGAAGAACGTATTGCCAGGGCGTCGTATCGTGCACCGTTTTGAACGCTCGACCCAGCGTCGATACGCTGACGTCGGCCGCTGACGCAAGGCGGCGTAGACGCAGGTCGGGGTCGCCGAGGTGATCGTCTACGAATGACTCGGCTCGCCCGACGACAATTTCCGGCGCGACGGAGGGATCCGCGACGGGCATCCGATCGCGGCGATCCGAACGACGTGCGCGAACAACCAGTCGGCGAACGGACGGAGAGCGACGGTCCAGGCGCGATGGGAAGGCGTGGACAAACATCATCGAACAATGTGAGGGATAGTCAGGTGATGATGAAGGTCGCAGACCGAAGCCGTGAGACGTCATAAAAGGCATCGCGCTTCATGTTTTCTACACGACGGGATCGGTTCTGCGTTCCTCCGAGTGGTGTGATATCAGGGTATGCATGTCCACCGCGGAATGGATTGCAGAATTTCGTCATGCGGAACGTGCGATCGGTGCTCCATAGGAGCAGCCCGAACGACCCGGACATAACAGGTCAGGACGGAGAAAACCCGTGGTGCTTTACCCCGCCCTGTCGCGACATTGAAGGGTCGATCCTGATGAAACGCCTCCTCTGCGACTCCTTTCTCGTTCTCGTTTGCTATGCCCATTCCGTCTCTGCCCGACTCGTCCGCTTCCGGTGCCCTACAACTGATCGATGCCGAGCAGGACACCCCGCTCAGTCGCAAGGAACTTGTCGACACGCTGGAGGCTCTCGCGGATCGGTTTCGCTACGAGAACATCAATATCCGACTTCTGCTGACGGCCCTGTCCGCAGCAATCCATACAGAGGAAGAGCGCGATCTCGCTCGTCACGTGGCCAAGTTTGAGGCCACGCGCCAGACGGCCGCTGCTCAGGAACGCCTCCTCCGGGAAGCCCTCTCGATTCTGGATGCCTCGGCGGAGTGACGGGGCGAACATTCAGTCGCGCCCGGGGGTTCACGCGGTCCGTGATCTCTCGCCGTCAACGTCGTCCCCTATGTCTGTATCGGACCATGTCCGCGTAGAAACACGAGGATCGGTGTATACCGTCATCCTCGATCGCCCGGAGCGTCGAAATGCCATCGACCCGAAGATGGCGCAAGATCTCGCGCAGGCGTTTCGTGACTTCGAAAATGACGAGTCCGCCGCCGTTGCTGTTCTCTATGGCATCGGAGGACACTTCAGCGCGGGCGCGGATCTGAAAGCGATCGCCGATGGAAACCTTCACCCAATTGAGCCGGACCCGTCGAAGGATGGGCCGCTCGGCTGCACGAGAATGCTGTTGTCGAAGCCGGTGATTGCCGCGGTCGAAGGATACGCCGTGGCCGGTGGCCTGGAGCTGGCGTGCTGGTGTGATCTGCGCGTCGTCGCCGAGGACGCTACCTTCGGCGTATTCTGCCGCCGCGTGGGGGTGCCTCTTGTGGACGGTGGAACGCAGCGATTGCCGGAGATTGTCGGACTCGGGCGCGCGCTCGATCTGATTCTGACGGGACGAGAAGTCCCTGCTACAGAGGCGCACGCGATGGGACTTGCGACGCGGGTTGTGCCCAACGGTTCGACTCGGGAGGAGGCGGAGGCGCTGGCACTCACGCTCGCATCGATGCCCCAGCTGTGTATGCGCTCGGATCGCCGGGCGACCTACGAAGGTGTGGGGATGACGGAAAAAGCGGGACTCGCGCGCGAGGCAGAACTGGGTCGCCAGGTGTTGTCATCAGGCGAGCCGATCGAGGCGGCTAAGCGCTACGCCCGTCGCCGCCGGGCCGCGAGGGAGCATCCCACGGACGAGGAGGCATAGCAGGCCGTGTCAGGTCTGCGGACGAACGCGATTGGTGGGCGTGGCCGAGTATGGGTCTTCCGGCCAGTAGTGCTTGGGGTATCGCCCGCGCATATCCTTGGCGACCTCGTGATAGGTCTCGTCCCAGAAGTTCTTCAGGTCCTGCGTAATCTGCACGGGCCGCTGCGCCGGCGAAAGCAGATGGACCGTAATCGGCACCCGGCCGCCGGCGATGCGAGGGGTGCTTGTTTGCCCGAACATTTCCTGGAGCCGAACCGCGAGCACGGGGGCGTCGGGGTCGGAGTAATCGATCGGTCGGTTTGAGCCGCTCGGGACCGTGATGTGCGTTGGGGCGACGTCGTCAAGTTCGTTGCGCTGATCCCATGACAGCTGGTCATTCAGCAGCTGCGTGACGTGAAGGCCGTTCAGGTCGCTGGCTCGCCGCATCCCGTAGACATGTGGCAACAACCACTCGTCGAGCGACTGCATCAGGGCTTCGTCGCGAACGTCCGGCCATTCATCGCCGAGATGATGGTGCAGGAAAATGATGCGTTCCTGCAGTTGGCGAGCATTTTTGGTCCACTTCAAAAGGTCGAGCCCATGTTCTCGGACGCCATCGAGAACGGCGCGCGCGAGCGTCTCAGGGTCAGGATTTTCGACCGGGCCGTCTTTCAGGATAATGGCGCCGAGGCGCGTTTGCTCTCGGGCTCGAACCCGGCGCGCCTCCGCATCCCATGCGACGTGGACATCCGTCTCCATGTGGTCGCTGAAGTAATCTGTCAGGTCGTCATGGCTGATCGGGGCCGCGAGAAAGACGCGGCTTTCGCGGCGACGCCCGTCGACATGAGCTGCTACGAGGTAGTCTGCATCCGACAAGAGTTGCGGGGAAGGGAGGGCGGCGGCCCGACCGTTACGGAGCCGGAAACGGCCATTCGATCCATCCCGGTGCTCCGCGATTCGGTCCGGGTAGGCGAAGGCCGTGAGGAGCCCACACGCCTCAATATCGCCGTGCCGGTCGAGGCTCGTGCCGGTGGTGCGGCGCCAGTGATCGGCGATGGAGCGGACGTGTTCGGCTGCGCCGTACGGGACGACATAGTTACGCGCATGATTGGGTGTGGGACGTCCGCCCGTCCGGAGGCGCCGCAGGGCTTCGAGGCGAAGGCGAAGGTCGACATCGGGGGCCTGGCCCTGCCCGCGGAAGATGTCGCGCTCGCTGAGAAGCGCGGCGAGGTCACAGGCGATGGCGGCATGCCCGAGCACCTGCCCATTGACCAGCATATGGGCGAGGCGAGGATGCAGGCCGAGCGCAGCCATCTCGCGTCCATGGTCGGTGATTGCTCCATCCCTGTCGAGTGCATCCAGTCGACGCAGCAGGTCGCGTGCCTGCTCGTAAGCGGCCGCGGGCGGTGGGTCCAACCAGCGAAGCTCGGCGGGGTCCGAGACGCCCCACATCGCGAGCTCCAGGGCGAGCGGCGCCAGGTCCGCGTCCACAATCTCCGGCGGCGTGTGATCCTTCAGGTGCTGATGCGTGTGCTTCGTCCAGAGCCGATAGCAGACGCCCGGGCTGAGGCGCCCCGCGCGGCCGGCTCGCTGATCGGCAGAGGCGTTCGACACCTTCACCGTGTCTAACCGTGTCATGCCGCTCTGCGGATCGAATCGCGGCGTACGGACGCGCCCGCTATCTACGACGACACGGATGCCCTCGATCGTGAGTGACGTCTCCGCGATGTCGGTGGAGAGGACCACTTTGCGGCGGTCGTCCGGACTCGGTTCAATGGCCGCGTCCTGTTGCTTCGTCGGAAGGTTGCCGAAGAGCGGGTGCACATCCACATCCGACGGCAGGCCCCGATCCTTCAGGGACGACTCGACGCGTCGGATTTCGCCCGCTCCCGGAAGGAAGACCAGCACGTCGCCGGATTCCTCGCGGAGCACATCGACGATCTTGCTGGTGACGTGCGGCTCGATGTAGTCGTCCGGCGTCTCGTCGGCATAGTGGATGTCTACCGGATAGCTTCGGCCCTTGCTTTCGATCAGCGGGGCGTCCAGAAGCTCTGCGATCGGACCGGTATCCAGCGTGGCCGACATCACCAGCAATCGCAGGTCCGGGCGAAAGACGTCCTGCGTTTCGAGGGCGAGGGCGAGTCCAAGATCGGCCTGGAGGTTGCGCTCATGAAACTCGTCGAAGATGACGCAGCCCACGCCGTCCAGGCTCGGGTCGTCCTGGACCATCCGTGTCAGCACCCCTTCTGTGACGACCTCAACCCGCGTCTTGCTGCTGACCTTTGTGTCCATTCGGACGCGATAGCCGATCGTCTGCCCGGCTCGTTCCCCGAGGGTGTGTGCCATGCGCCGGGCGGCGGCCCGGGCCGCAAGACGTCTCGGCTCAAGCATAATGATTTTGTCGCCGGACAGCCACGTCTCGTTTAGCAGAGCGAGGGGAACGCGTGTCGTTTTTCCCGCTCCCGTAGGCGCCTGTAGAACAGCTTCCGGTCGGTCGCGAAGCGTCTGCCGCAATTCAGGCAGAACGTCCTCGATGGGGAGATCGGATGGCGGAATGGACCGGCTGGACATACGACGTGCATTCGGAGCGGAGCGAAACAAACGAGCTTTAGTTGCACGCGCTGCAACGGGCGTCAGTTCGCCGGGCGGTGCTCCGAGATGGGGCTGGAGAACACCCTGCAGGGGCAGCCTCGATCGAAAGGCGCAACCGCAACATCAGTGGACGATGTTGCGAGAGCGGAGGTGACGTGCAACAGGGTGCAGGACCATCGGCCGGACGCGATAGCGGATGTCGGGTTCGACCCCGTCGAACGCGTAAGTGCCAGCGATGCCGATCGTCTCGGCGGGCGCGATCAGTTGCGCGTTGCCCAGCGCTTCGAGGATCGTGCGCGCCTTCTCTGGAGACAACTGCAACACCTGGGCGAGCTCGGACACCGTGAGGCTGGCATGCTCCAATAGCGCCTTCAGGGCAAAGGACTGGCGGACAGAGAAGGTATCAAGGAAGTCGAAACGGATCGGGCGAACCGGTGCGACACGGATTCCGGAGCCATCCTCGTCCATGCGAACGGAACGAAACCAGTGGAAGAGAGCCAGCATCACGTTCTGGCCGCAGAGGCTGTGCAGCCGGTCGAAGTAGTCCTGTCGCAACATTTCCTGCCGGGCTTCTGGTGTCTCCGCACGGGCCAGTCGCCGTGCGAGGAGCGGCTGCGCGGATTCGTCAGGAGCCTCAAAGGTCAGAGCCAGTCCGCTTCGCCGATGGCGACGGATGATGAGCTCTTCGATCGTCTCGCGACCGAACGGTGTGAGGGCATGACGTACGACGAGGCCGGCCGCGTCCGGCTCGTGCGCCTGCAGGATCTGCCATCCAAAGCCGGAGATCGTACCGATCCAGATGAGTCGCGAATCCGTCGCGGACATGAACTCCACGACGCGGGCGAGTAGCCCTGTGCCGTGGACGGCGCGCAGAAAGAGGTGCTCCATATGCTCAACCAATACGACGCGATGCCTTGCGTTTGTCGGCTGCTCGCGAATACGGGCTGCTAGTTCATCCAGCGTTTCCGGGTCGCCCGTACGGGTGAGCCCGAGCACGCGAGCGAACACCCGTGCGACATCCGCTTCTTCGGTATACCGCTCCGTGAGTTCGATCGTGTAGCGTCGTGCGCGGCGGAGCGATGTGGCTGAGAGAACATTGACGAGGCTGGTCATCCCGCTCCCCGGGTCACCGGTGATGATGAGCGCATTCGGCAGGCCGTTTTCCCACTGCCGAACGTGTTGTTCGACCCGCTGAATGTCGGCGGTCCGACCGACGAGCAGGTCTGGATCGCGAACCGGGCGCAGCGAAAAGAGACGCCGGTAGACGAGTGGCATTTCACTCAGTTCGTCGCCGAGTCCAATGACGGCCGCCACGGTTTCCTGGATCACCGCATCATCCACCTCGCCCGTTCCAACGGCCGTCTGGCCCATTTGAACGATCTTCTCAGCGCGACGCTGTCCGAGTTGAAGGGTGCGGCGGAGTCGGATCCGGAGCTCGCGGCCCGTCGCCTGGCTCCACTCAGTGGCGGTCCGGAGGTACGACTCGCTCAGCGCACGGGCACGAAGTACTTGCTCGCGGGCTCGTCCGGCGGCCCGAACACGCTCGTGGATACGCGCCCACGTCGCCGTCGTGGTGGACCGAACCGCTCGAGCAATTGGAAGTCCGGCATCGACCATTGGACGATCCGAGTCGGTAAGGAGCGCCGCGGCACGATCGAGGCCGTCGAGGGCCAGTTCGCGCGCCGCCTCAAGATGTCCCTGATCGATCTCATCGCTGGTTTCATCGCGGCGGCGAGCCACCAGGAGATCCTGCACTTCCTCCATTGCAGCTCCCAGGTTGAACCGTACAATGCCGATGACGTCGTCGGCTGTTGACGTGACCTGAAGAACGGTGTCGGCGATGGGGGGAAGAAGCGCACGCCAGGCATCGAAGAGCAGTACCGCCGTGGTTTCCTCAAGGATCGAGGTCCACTGAACCGTGTGCGACGGTGCGTCTGGCGAAATCGGTGCCTCCGGATCGGCCGGGAGGGCGTGGACGACGAACGTGTCCGGCTGCTCGTCGATAGCAAGCCGGATGGTGTCAATGCGCGCCTGCACGACGGCCTCCGTATCTCGGCGAACGGTGGTCTGCCGGAGGGCTGCCGCGAGCTCATTCTCCAGCAGGTCGAGAGCTCGATCGAGCACAGCATCGAGATCCTGAATGAGATGTCGCTCCGTCCCGGGCGCCGGTAGCGCGAGTAGCGAGTCGACCTCTTCACGGAGTGCCTTCAGCTGCCGCAGGGCATCTCGAACCAGCTGACGCGCCGGAGAGATACCGGCGTCGACGATCGCTCCGGTCATCGATGCCTGCTCCGTGTGAATAATGTCCCGGATTTCGGAAAGATGGTGGCCCATCGCAAGTCGAGCGGTGGCCTGGCGGTGCCACTCGACCCACCGCCCCGTCGGCGTTTCCGGCGGGGTTTTGACGCGACGGCGCTTTGCCATGAACGACCCTGCGCGAAACGTGTCGTTCTCAAATGCCTCCTGTGCCGATTGGGCCAGGCGGCGTAGCCGGTCCTCCGCGTCGTCCAGCGTCAGAGAGGCGGCATCGTGAAGGACGTCGAGAAATGCTTTCTCGGTCGTCTCCATTACGCGAAGTTGTCGGACGGCTTCCGATTCCTGCTCCCCTGGGTCGTTGCGATCGGAGGTGGGCTCTTGCGATTCTGGGTCGTCTGAGGAGGGAGCCGTATCGAGACGCTGACGTGCTTCAGAGTCCAACCGGTCGACGGCGGCTTCCACACGCAGTGTGGCGTGGATCCATTCGGTCGCCGCCCGCTCGAGCCGGGCGACCCACCGTGCGAGGTTTTGTTCGATATCGAGGAGGACCGCTTTCTCAGCGACCGGCAGACGGTGCCGGAGGTGGTAGTCTACGAGCTGGGCAACCGGAACGGTCTGGATCCGGTCCTCGCCGCTGGACACCCACGAGCGAACCCGTCGCATGCCGCGAATCCACGTTTTGCGTATGCTCCGAATGGTGCCGTCCGCTTCGTCGGCCTCGTAAAGAGCATCGGGCTCTGCTCGCTCGAGGTGGTCTGGTTGCTGCGTAGTGAGAGAGGCACGTGCATCCTGCAGCCCTTGGCGCGCGCTCCGCAGGACAACCCCCGTATCCACGAATCGCAGCGTTTCCGCTAAAGGTACTAGCACCGTTTCGACTGACGCTCGGCGATAGTCGCGAATTACGTCCCGTGCATCTGTCGGGATCGGATCACTTTCCGCACCTGAGCGAAGCGTCTGGAACCGATCCAATCGTGTCTTGCGCGCAGCGTCGAACTGGTCGGCGGCTTTTTCTGCTGCCGGTTTGAGCTCGTCGAGAACGCCCGAACGGATCGCATCCAGCACATCGTCGTGCTGCGAGCGGACGGCGGCAGGGATGTCCTCCAGCACGCCGTCGACGGAAGCGGGGCCGCGGGCTTCGTCGGAGTGAGGCTTGCTATCGGAATCGGTTGGCTGCCGGGAGACGGGAGCCGGTGTGGAGGGAGTGTCAGCCACGGAGGAGCGTCAGTCAGGCACAGAAGGAAAGAAGACAGTCGCCGATGGTCAGTCAACCGGGGCGTCCGGAGCGCCGTCGCCGGAGGGGGGCGCGTCGGACGAGGCGGGGACATCAATAAAGGCGCGAGTGGCCGGGGCAAGCAATCCTTCCTTTCGGAAGATGCGCCGCGCTCGTTCCGTGACATCGCTCGCCAGGAGAAACTCGAACCGCGTATCGAGCACGTACGCTTTTACTTTTAGATGCAGGACGTGTCCGTCGTCGTATTCATCTTTTACGATGACGGCAATCGGTTTCTGAAGGTACGTGTAGGACGAGTTTGCTGCGGCCTGATAGGCGATCGACTTCGCCCGACTCTCGTCCACCCATCCCGGAAGATAGAGATCGGTCACGACCTGGCAGTCCAGTGCGCCGGCATTTGCATTGGAGACCTGTCCGTCCACGACCTGCGAGTTCGGCACCGTAACCAGGTTGTCGTCGGGCGTCACGATTCGCGTAGAGCGGAGTCCGATGGAGATGACCTCGCCGTAGGTCCCGCCGACGGAAATCTTGTCACCGGCCTGGAAGGGCTGATCGAAGATGATGACGAGGCCGCCAAAGATGTTTTTGAGAATGTCCTGCGCGGCGAAACCGACGGCCACACCGATCGCGGTTGCGGCGGCCAGGAGACTCCGGGCATCCACGCTAAAGATGCCGCGGAGCACGATGATGAGCGCGAGCGTCCAGAGCAGGATGCGCGCGATCGGGATGATGCGTTTGAAAAGGAGGCGACGTTCCGCACTGCGTTCGGCCAGCGCCTCCAGGATGAACACTGCCCCCTTGATGCAAAGAAACGCAAACAGGAAGACGAGAATAGCCATCGCGAACCGGAAGCCGTAGCTGCGTACGTCCTCGAGCGTTTCGCGATCGATGCCGGCTTCATCCGAATCCGCGGTCGACGCTTCCGCGGTTTTGGTTGTGTCCGCAGCCTCAGTGCCGCCCCGGTTCGCCGATGTGTCGCCTGTTGCTTCGGTGGTGACGGTATCCGCTGTCGTCTGACCGTCCGCCGCCGAGGTATCCGAGCTGGCGATACTCGTGTCTACGGTCGAAGCACGTGACGTGTCGGCCGGGGGGGACGTGGAGGGGGAAAACCTCTCGCAGCCGAGAAGGAGCGTCAGTGCCGCGAGCACCACGATGGGAAAGAAAAGGCGGACGCGGGTCATCGGCCAGGGTGGGACGAGGCGAGCGGAAAGAGACGTACGTCCTAAGATAAGGCAATTCTCGGGAGAATGAGAAACGCCGGCCTACGCTACCGCGCGGTCGACGTGCTGTTGACAATGCCAGTCAGGTATAAGACGTGCTGTGAATAGAAGGCTCGCACTTCGAATTCAGCGAAGCGGTTAGGAGGTGTTGCATCGATTGAGCGAAGCATCTCCTCCTGCGCCCAGTTGCCTTCGCGCAGAAAGGAAGTCCAGATCGCGCCCTGTGTGGCCCAGAAGCCCGTGCTGTCGGGCAGGTCGTATTCCTGGGCAATCTCACGGTAGCATAGTGGATACGCTACGTTTGCGGACGGTGTCGTAAGGCGGTCGCAGTCTTCCACGTCGGAGCACAAGGTCGGCCGAGTCAGCGTTCCAGATGGGTCATCCGGGCGCCCGGCGAGGATACGCGTGTAGAGCGAATCTACGAGTGATCGGTAGCTCGTCTTTGTCACATCGCGAAGAGCGCCCGCTTTGAGAAGGTTCGCTTCGACCTCTTCGAGCCTCGGATAGACATCGATCTGCGCCCCCATATTTTCCTGAACGCACGACGGGAGCTGGTTCCGCCGCTGGATTTCGCGCCACTCGCAACCCACCATCGTCGAGGCGATCAAGAGGATGACGACGAGGATGAGGTATGTGCGCGGAGAGGTTTGGATGGTTTGAAAGTATGAAGGTTTGGAAGTATGGAAGTTTGAAGGTGTGTGGGTCTTAAAGTGTTAATGTATTTGTGTGTGGGAGGAGCTTCAAAAATAACTCAGGAGGCGTATCTCCATCTCCACGTGTTCAACGTGCTATCCTAGCTACCGGACAGTTTTGATTTCAAACCGGAATGTTCTTCGTATGTCAACGAAAAACGGATCTCGTGCGTCTCATGCGTCCTGGAAACGAGACGTTATACCAAATCCAAATGACAATGTCGGGGTCACGATCATCTGTGGAAGCGTTTCCCAGGCTTGAAGGTGCCCGAAAACGTTGATTCCTGCGTCTCTTCCCTTTTCCCGATCGAATCGCCCCCACAGCCGAGGCACGGCATCCGGA
The DNA here is from genome assembly GCF_002554795.1 of Longibacter salinarum. Taxonomy (NCBI): domain Bacteria; kingdom Pseudomonadati; phylum Rhodothermota; class Rhodothermia; order Rhodothermales; family Salisaetaceae; genus Longibacter; species Longibacter salinarum. The sequence continues at coordinate 39,008 of NZ_PDEQ01000013.1, forward strand.
CACGATCATTTGGATTCAGTATTATCTTCGAACATGACGCACTCACACACTCCCATACCCACATACTCACATGCATTTCGGAGCAGCTGCGCCGAGAAATACTGAAATCACACACGCTCGTATGAAAGTGTCCGGTAGGTAACGTGCTATCATCTGATGATGTCCACACCTTCATCCGTTGACACCTAAACACGTTCACACCTTAACACATCCACACCTTAATACCTTGTATCTTGAACTTGGTGCTGTAGCTCGATCACACCTGGGTCATCGAGACCGCTGTGGAGCAGGGGCGCAGCACCGTCTTCCGTACTGAAGCCCGAACAGTTGATGGAGCCCGTGGCACCATGT
>NZ_PDEQ01000014.1 GCF_002554795.1 Longibacter salinarum
GGACCTCCTCGGTCATCTCGATCTGAACATCAAAGCCCTCGTGCTGTAGGGATATCTGCGGCATCGTCGTACGGTTGTCGGTTGATGACGTGGTTGTCTCTCGTCCGACAGAAAGCGGCGATGTCGCATTTTGTTTTGCACCGGTCGCCTCCCTGCCGAACAGGGCACGTCTCACGGGACCGACATGCTACCGGAAGTTTGAATGTGGGAGAGGGCGAAAGGGAATCTGATAATTCGTTGCACACCCTCCCTTTCCGATCCCTAATCCTCAACCCCTAGCTACCGGTCCGTCTTGAGTTTAACCCGGAAGGTCTCCGTATGTCATTGAGAAACGGACCTCGCGCGTCTCATGCGTTGCGGAAACGAGGCGTTATCGTCGGACATGACGCACTCTCACACTCTCATACCCAGATACTCCCATGCATTTCGGAGCAACCGCGCTGGGGAATGCTGAAATGACACACGCCCTGATAAAAGCGTCCGGTAGGTAGCCTTAATCCTTCATTCCCAATCCTCAATTCGCATTTCGCCTTCCGCACGACTCTCAACACAATCTTCCCACCAAGCCTGAATCTCACGTCACCCCATGACGTAGGCGTCATCGATTGACTAGCGAGTCACCTCATGACTACGTAGTCACTTTGTTACACTTGCACAACCCCTGCGTCTGAATGTCATCCTCCACCTCCCGCGAGTTGTCCCGTCGTGAGCGGGAACGCCAGATGCGTCGGCGCGCCATGCTGGACGCCGCCCAGTCGGTTTTTGCTGAGAAAGGATATGCCCGGGCGACGCTCGATGAGATCGCCGAGCGTGCCGAATTCGGCAAAGGCACGATCTACAACTACTTCGAAGGCGGTAAGGAAGACATCCTGTACGCCATCTTCGACAAGACGTATCAGGAGATCACGAAGATTATCTCCGAAACATTTGCGACGGATGATGGCGAGCGTACGCTTCGAGATCGCTACCACGACCTCGTGGTCCGCGGCTTCGAATTCTATAGCAACCGGGAGGATATCCTGATTATCCTCCAAAAGGAAGCGTACCGCATGGGATTCAGCGACGATACGGACCGCGCCCGGTGGTTTCATGAGTGGCACGAACGAATCTTGTCCGCTGCCTGCCCGGCGATTGAGGGGGCGATCGAAACCGGAGAAATCCGAGATCTCCCGGCCACCGCCGTCGCACACATGCTGATCAAGAACCTCGACAACCTGCTCGTCCACCGCTCCCTCGCCCGGCGGAGCCATGAGACACTCGACGAATGCACGTCTGCCGTCAGCCTGCATGACGATCCCAACGCAGCTGCCGAATTCCTCACGTCGATGCTCTTCGATGGTCTCGTCACACACGACGCCCCCCCCCTCCCGGCTCCGCCTCCTGAACGCTCTACGTGAATCTTCTCCAGAGTTCGGCCACGTCCTCAATACCTGTGTAACTTCGGCGCGTTCGTGCTCGTGACGAGGTCAACTCCGCGATTTCCGATCGGTCTCCTTCTTCCACTGTTTCGTCTCACCTGCATGCACCGCCTCCGACCCTTTCGCTTGCTGCTGACTGCGACAACCGTTCTCCTCGGTGTTGTTCTGCTGAGTATTTCGCCGCCAGCCCATGCGCAGAACACAACGGACGCCTCTGACGACGTGCTCTGGGTCCGCCAGGACCCGCTGGGAAGCGAACCCTCAGCAAAGGGCCCGCGGCTCAGCGACGAAAACGCAGATGTTATCGCGGCTCGCCTTGCCCGTCAGGTCATCCGCTCCTCTGCTCCGGACACCACGGAGCGCGACCGGGTCTACACCGACGGCGAACAGCAGACGCTGACACTCCGGGATGCCGTGCGGATCGCGCTGAAGGAGAACTACGACCTGCGCGACGCTGAGCTCGATGTGCAGGACGCTCGGGCGCAGGTCAAAGAGGCACGCGGCTCGGTCTTCCCCCGAGTCGATGTTAACGGTAGCTACACCCGTAACGTCGTTCAGGCCAACCCCTTCGCCGGCAGCGACGTCTCCTCCATTTTCGGCGGCGGCGCTCAAAGCGACTGGGTGGCATTCAACGAGCGCCGACGGACCGACGGCGACCCGTCGACCGAGCCAATTACGATCGATGAGTTTCGCGAGCGGCAACAAGAGGCCCGCGAAGCCGCCGGCGTCAACTTCGCAGACTCAAGCAACCCTTTCGGCGTCGACAATGAATTCCTCGGCTCCGTGCAGCTCACGCAGACGCTCTATGACAAGAGTGCCTTTTCCGCCCTCCGCGGGGCACAGCAATTTCAGGACGTGAGCCGTCGCGGTCTGGATCGAAGGGTGCAGACGGTTGCGAATGATGTCTACGAAGCGTTCTATGCCGCCCTCCTCGCGAAAGAACAGGTCCGTGTCCTACGCCAGCGCACCGAGCGCACCGAAGAAACACTGCAGGAAGTTTCTGCTCGCGTCCGCCGCGGTGTCGCCCCCAAACTCCAGCGCATGAGCACGGAGGTCGAGCTGTCCAACCTTCGCACCGAGCTGATCCAGGCAGAAAACGATGCCGGCCTCGCCCTCGACCAACTCAAGGTGACACTTGGGCTTTCGGTCGACGCGGACATTCAACTGAATGGAGAGCTGGAAACAGATTCTCAGGACCTGTTCATCAATACCTCCACGCAGGCGGCCATTTCGCAGGCGGTCGAGCAACGTGCCGACTTGAAGCGAGCGCAACTGGCCATCGAGCTTCGTGAGATTCAGCAGGAAACCATCGAGGCAGAGTACTACCCGCAACTCGAAGCGGTGGCCACGTTCAGTTACAGCGGGCGCGTTCCCGACAACCGGGAGCAAATTCTGACGGACCCGAACGATCCATTTTTCTACGACACGCTCGAGCGCGACTTTTTCGATGACTCGTACTGGAATCCGACGCTGACCGCCGGTCTGCGCATGTCGTGGAACGTGTTTAATGGCTTTCAGACCTCCGCCCGGATGGAGCAGCAGGATGTCGCGATTCATCGCGCGCAGCTTCAACACGACCAGCTACGCCAATCCATCGAACTGGAGGTATCCTCGGCCCTTCGTCGTCTCCAGACGGCGCGCCGCCGGATTCAGAGCCAGCGCCAGACCGTGGATAACGCCGAGACGAACTATCGACACACCGAGCGCCGACTCGCAGAGGGCGTCTCCAGCCCACTCGAACTGCGTGATGCATCTGATCAGCTTGACCGCAGCCGCTTGAATTACCTGCAGGCCGTCTACGATTACCTCGTCGCCCGAAGCGACTTCGAGACAGCCGTCGGCATGCCGCTTACGCCGGCTACCGACAACTACCAGATGACCGCCCGCTAACGCCCCGCACACACCTCTGTGCCCGACTTTCGACCTTTCGACCGTCTCCCCTTCGCACCAATGTATAAACGACTCTTCCCGCTCTTCCTCATTCCCGCTGCGCTATTCCTCACGGTGAGCATGGCTGGCTGTAGCGACAGCGAGGTTTCCGCCGGCTCGCGAGGCGAAGAGACACCCACCTCTTCCCTGACCCGTGTCGAGACGCTGGAAATGCAGGTGAGCTCGTTCGAAGATGTCATCACGTTGACCGGGAGCGTTGAAGCGCTGAATGACGCAACGCTTTCGGCTCAGGCTTCGGGTACGATCACGCAACTCGTGGATCGCGGAACGCAGGTGGCCGCCGGGGCACGGATCGCACAGATCGACCCGCGTGAGGAGCAAGCGTCTCTTGATCAACTGCAGGCTCAGTTCAACCTCGCCGAGGACCGCCTCGAACGACAGCGTCCGCTCTATCAGGATTCCATCATCTCTGCGATCGAGTTCGAACAGATCCAGGCCGAGTACAACCGCACGAAAGCAGCACTCGAAGAGGCACGGCAGCGTGTCGACAAAACACGTATCACGACGCCCTTTGCCGGAAGCGTGGAAGAACGCTTCGTCGAAAGAGGGGAGCAGGTTTCCCCCGGGACTCCGATTGCCCGCGTCGTTGGAACCAATCGTGTCCGCGTCCGCGCCGGCGTCCCTGAGCGCTATGCCAACGATATCCAACAGGGTACATCCGTTACGCTCGACTTCCGTCGTTACGGCGCCGGGGTTCGAAAATCGACGGTCACGTTCACGGGTCAGGCCATCTCGCCGGACACCCGAACCTTCCCAATCGAGGTCGAACTTGACAATAGCAACGGACGCCTGAAGCCGGAGATGGTCGCCAGCGTCCGTGTGACGCGCTCGACGTTCGACGATGCCCTCGTCGTCCCGCGCACGGCCGTCGTCCGCGATGAACTTGGTACACACCTGTACCTGGCGTCCGCGATGGACAGTGTTCACGTCGTCGAGAAACGAGACATTGTCCTCGGCCCGAGTTACGGCGAGAAAGCTGTCGTTCAGTCCGGACTCGAGACGGGCGAATCCGTCATCGTGGTCGGACAGAACAACGTCGCGCCGGGTGACACCGTCAATGTGACACAGACGTACACCACGCTGGACGCCGCCGGTCTACCGTACGAAGGCCCCGACACCGAAGGCTTTGGGTCTCCCGAGATGGACAGCGCCGAACCGGACGTGACGGAGGACGCGCCGGCCCAGACGCCATAGGTATCGCCCCCACCGCTGAACCCACTGCTGTACGCACCGAGGCCTAACCAAGAAGGCATCTCCCATGAGCATCACCGACATCGCCATCAAATACCGCACATCTGTCGTCGTCCTGACGCTGCTGCTGGTCTTTGGTGGTCTCTACAGCTACGTCAGCCTTCCGAAAGAGGCACAGCCCTCGATCGAGTTTCCGACGATCGTCGTGACGACGATCTACCCGGGCGCCAGCCCCGATGACGTCGAGTCCGTCGTGACGCAGGTCGTCGAGCAGGAGATCAGCAGCATCAATGGGATCGAGGAACTGCGCTCGATCTCAACGGAGGGCGTATCCACAATCGTGATCGAGTTTACGCCGGATGTGGAGGTCTCCGAGGCCAGCCAGAAGGTCCGGGAAAAGGTCGATATCGCCAAGGCGGATCTGCCCGAAGATACGGAGGAGCCGCTGATCAACGAAATCGACACGTCGGAATTTCCGATTTTGTCCGTCAACCTTGCTGCGGAATACTCTCTAGCGCGCCTGAAGCAGGTCGCTGAAGATGTCCAGGACGACATTGAGGGCATCCCGAGCGTGCTCGAAGCGACACTGATCGGGGGTCTGGAGCGTGAGGTCCAGGTGGATGTCGATCTGCGCGCCCTGCAGGGGTACGGACTGTCGTTCAACGACCTCATCAACACGATCCGTGCGGAGAACGCAAACCTCCCCGGCGGCTCGATCGACGTCGATCGACTGAACTACCTCGTGCGGGTGGACGGTCAATTCGACAACCCGGAGCGGGAAATCGCCGATCTCGTCGTGCGGTCCGATGGGAACAGCAGCGTCCACGTTCGCGACGTGGCCGACGTCACGTTTGGATTCAAGGATCAGGAAACCTATGCGCGCCTCAAAGTCCTGAAGGAGGAACGGGACGAAGGCGGGCTGCGGCAGGTGAATGACCTCGATGCCGACATGCTGCAGGTCATCACGCTGAACGTGAAGAAGCGCTCGGGCGACAACATTCTCGAAACGTCCGAAGAAGTCAAAGCGCTCCTCGATGACTACGCGTTTCCGAGCGGCACACAGGTCACCATCACAGGCGACCAGAGCGAGAACGTCCGCACCCTGGTGAAGGACCTGGAGAACAACATTATCAGCGGTCTGATCTTCGTCGTCGCCGTGCTGCTCTTCTTCCTCGGCGTCCGAAACGCGACGCTCGTCGGCATCGCGATTCCGCTCTCGATGTTCGTCACCTTCCTGGTCTTCCAGGCGCTCGGCTACACTCTTAACTTCATCATTCTCTTCTCGCTCATCATCGCGCTCGGCATGCTGGTCGACAACGCGGTGGTCATTGTGGAGAACATCTACAGGTTTAAGGAGAACGGGTATTCGAACTTCGAGGCCGCCCGGCTGGGTACGGCCGAGGTGGGCGGCGCCGTCGTGGCGTCGACCGCAACGACGGTCGCTGCGTTCGCGCCGATGCTATTCTGGCCCGGCATCATCGGTGAGTTCATGAGCTACCTGCCGCTCACGCTGATCATCACGCTGCTCAGTTCTCTCTTCGTCGCGATCATCATCAACCCGGTGATCACCGGTATCTTTGTCCGGGTCGAGGGGGAAGAGCCGGAAAACAAGCGTACCATTCCGAAAACAGCGAAGTGGGTTGGAGCGGGTGCCATCGTTCTGCTTGGCTTGCTCTTGGGGCTCGCCAACTGGAAGACCCTCGTCGTGATTCTGGTTGGCATTCCCCTTCTGTACTTCCTCCATACCCGCGTCTTCAAGCCGATGGGCGATCGGTTTGTCCAGACAGGACTACCCCGGCTCATCGCGATGTACCGGGACTTCCTCAAAAACATGCTGGCGCGCGATTACTCGGTCCGGTACGCGATGTGGCGCAATGTGACGGCCCTTGCGAGCTTCACCCTCGGACTGCTTATGTCGATCGCCGGTCTGGCTCTGAGTGGCGTCGGGCCGCAAATATCTGGCATCCCGTTTGGAGCGGCAGCGCTCGTGCTTCTCGTGCCGGGTGGGATTTTGCTCCTCATCGGCATCGTCGGCGTCATCCTCCATGCGTTCGAGGCCGTGTTTCTCGGTGGACGAACGAGCGTGAAAGCCGGACTCGTGTTTGCCGTCCTCATGGCAACGATCCTCGGCCTAATCTATGTCAGCCCGCGCCCGCTCGATGCGATCACGATGGCGGAAATGATGATTGCGCCTATCCTGATCGTTATTGTCGGTAGCCTCGGAGCCATCCTCAACGCGGATGGTCCTCTCATCGCCACGGACAACCGCACGAAGCTGTTATCCGGGGCGATCGCAACCCTGCTGCTCATTCTGGGCATGTATCAGCTTGCGCCCACCGGATTCGAATTTTTCCCGACGACGGACCCTAACCTGATCCAGGTGACGCTGGATGCACCGCTCGGCACGAACGTCGAATCCTCCAATCGGGTCGCCATGGAGGCGCGCCAGCGGGTCGAGGATCTGCTGCGCACCGACGAAGCCGCTCGCGAGAACGTCAAGAATCTGAACGTCAATGTCGGGATCGGCGGCGACTCGCAGTTCGGCGGTGGTGCCAACCGGGCCGAACGGTCGCGACTCACGCTGAACATGGTCGACTACGCAGACCGCGCAGAGTCCTCCGCCTCCACGCTGAAGCGCCTTCGCGATGAGCTCGCGGGACTTCCCGGCGTCGACATCGACTTCAGTCAGGATGAAAACGGACCGCCGACCGGCCCGCCCGTCAACATCGAAATCTCCGGCCCGGAGTTCGGCACCATCAAGGACATCAGTGAGACGATTAAACAGCGTCTGGAGAAGGGCGTGCAGATGGGCAAGCTCGATGGTCTCGTGGATATTCGGGACGACCTCAACACCGGCCGTCCGGAGCTGGCCGTCGAGATCGATCGGGAGCGGGCCGCGCAGTTTGGTCTCTCCACGTCCGCGATCGGGCAAACCGTGCGAGCGGCGATCAACGGAACGGAAGCGAGCCAGTATCGCGACGGCGAGGACGAGTACGACATCACCGTACGACTGCGCGAAGCCGACCGGCAGAGCCTTGAGAGCCTGAAGGAACTCACCGTTCGAAACACCCGCGGACAGGAAGTGCCGCTCGTCTCCGTCGCCTCCTTCGATGAGGGCACGGGCTTCGGCTCCATCACGCGCCTCGACCAGTCGCGTGTGGTGACCGTTCAGGGCGACGCTGCCCCGGGAGCCAACGCGAACGAGGTACTCGGACGCGTCCGCACCTACCTTGAGGATTACCGCATGAATGAGTTGCCGAGTGGGTATTCGCTCAAATATACCGGCGAGAACGAGGACATGAACGAAAGCTTCGGCTTTTTGACCGTTGCCCTCCTAATCGGCGTGGCTCTGATCTCGATGGTGCTGATTGCCCAATTCAATTCCGTCTCCGCCCCGTTCATCATCATGGTCGCGGTCGGACTCAGCCTGATCGGTGTGCTCCTCGGACTCATCCTTACGCGTACGCCGTTCGGTCTCATGACCTTTATTGGCCTCATCTCGCTGGCCGGAATCGTCGTGAACAACTCAATCGTGCTAGTTGACTACGTCATGCAACTCCGAAATCAGGGTCTGGAGAAGCAGCATGCTATTATCGAAGGCGGTGCGACGCGTCTTCGTCCCGTTCTCCTCACGGCCTTGACGACCATTCTCGGACTGATTCCCCTCACGTTTGGCATCAACATCGACTTCGTCGGCCTCATCACGGACTTTGCTCCCAACTTCCAATTTGGATCCGAGAACACGCAGTTCTGGGGCCCAATGGGCACGGCGATCATTTCCGGCCTCACGTTTGGGACGTTTCTCACGCTCGTGATCGTGCCAGTCATGTACTCGGCCTTCGATTCGCTCGGTGTACACCTCGCGCTCGCATTCGGTGGTTCGCCCTCCGGCGGAGCCATCACCACAGACGCAGTGGCAGGTACGGGCGAACTCGCTATGAGTGGCGGGAATGGCGTCTCCTCCACGCAACCGACTGGCGACGGCTCCGGCTTCAATCCCGTTAAGCGGGACGACAGCCGACACGATTAGCCAGACATGGCGTCCTGCGCATCTTGAGCTGTGACTCTCCCAGTGGATGGGGAAAGGTGCACCAGGACGCCTTTTCGTCTCTGCTGAACGTAGGATCCGCCGGTCCTTACCTCCTACGTGTAGCTCTAGCTATTGCATCCGCCGTACCCGCCATTTAGGTTGTCTGAGTCGGATTACAAAACAATAGCGTGATGCATTTCACTTTTTGTTTGTGGAATGATCAATTAACTTAGGGTCTCGTATCCATCTCCTCCCCCCGCGACGATACCGTCGGCACGCATCTCACGTTCTCTTGCAGTCATTCTCCCGCGGTAATGAACCACGACAATACGCTGCAAAACTCCGAGTTCGTCGATCGCAAGGACAGTCTCTCGAAAAAGCTCCGCTACGGTGCTATTCATGCACTCGACTGGGTCTACGGTCGGGCTTCCCTCGTAGGTGATATGCCGATCCACGACAACAGCACGTTTCCGTGGGCTCGCGACCTGGAGAAGGAGTGGACGACGATCCGCGATGAGGTCGAACCTCTCCTCAAGCACCGTGACGCGCTTCCAAGTTTTCACGACATCGCCGAGGACGCGTCCACCATTTCCCAGGACGACATGTGGAAAACGTTCTTCCTCTACGGATACGGCGAAAAGGCTGAAGAAAACTGCAAACGCTGCCCGCGCACGACGGAGCTCGTTGAACAAATCCCGGGCATGACCACGGCCTTCTTTTCCATTTTGTCGCCCGGGAAGCACATCCCCGCTCACCGTGGCCCGTACAAGGGCGTCTTGCGCTATCACCTCGGCCTGAAGGTCCCGGAGCCGGCCAAGAAATGCCGTATTCGCGTCGATGACCAAATCGCGCACTGGAACGAAGGTGAGAGTCTCATCTTCGACGACACGTACAATCACGAAGTGTGGAACGAGACGACTGGAGAACGCGCGATCCTCTTCGTCGACTTTAAGCGGCCGATGTCGACGCCCATTTCGCAGATCAACGACCTCGTCATGGAGCTTCTCCGACGCACATCTGTCGTTCAAGAGGCCCGAAAGAATCAGGCACATTGGAACGAACGCCTCGAACAGGCCGAGCAAGGGGCAGAATCGGAAACGGTCGAACCATGACAACCTGTTTGGCGGACAGCCTCCGGCATCCTCACGGATACGGACCTCCCGACGGAGCCTGAGCGCACGTTGTCGCAATCGAACGACGGAACGACTGACGCATACGTGACGACCTCAGAATGAATCGTTGTGGCCGGCATTACAGCAGATAGAAAGAAACTCCGCACGGGCTCCCTGCATTGTCTTTCTTGATCTAAAGACAGTACTTCCGGCTCGGTTCTGCAACGCTGTCGTTCCGGACTCGATCTTGCTCAGCATCCCCCTACCCCGCTGAATGGCCTTACTGCTCGTATACGTTGCGCTAGCGCTCGGCGTGTCATTCCTGTGCTCTGTGATGGAAGCAGTCATCCTGAGCGTAACCCCCTCGTACGTGGCCGCTCTTGGCCGAGAGGAGGACAGCTGGGTCGGTGAACGCCTTCAGGCCATGAAGGAAGACATCGACCGGCCTCTTGCGGCGATCTTGAGCCTAAACACGATCGCCCATACCGTCGGTGCTGCAGGAGCGGGTGCACAGGCCGCCGTGGTATTTGGTGAAGCCTACACCGGGGTGATCGCAGCCATCCTCACGCTGCTTATTCTCGTGCTGTCGGAGATTATTCCGAAGACGCTGGGCGCCGTGTACTGGAGGCAACTTGCACCGGTCGTGGTGCGCGTGCTCGCCCCCACGATCATAGCCATGAAACCACTCGTTCTGCTGTCGAAAGGCATCACGTACCTGCTGTCACAGGACGAGGAGCAGACGTCGTTCAGCCGGGAGGAATTCACGGCGATGGCAGAGATCGGCGAAGAAGAAGGGGTCTTCGAGGAAAAAGAGTCTCGCATCCTCAGAAACCTGTTCCGCTTCAACTCGCTGCGCGTCCGTGATGTCATGACACCGCGGACGGTCGTGTTCGACCTTCCGGAGGAAAAAACGATCGGAGACGTGGTCTCAGAACACGACGAGTTTCGTTTCTCGCGGATTCCGGTGTACAACGCCAACCGGGATGACATCACGGGCTACGTTCTGAAGGACGAGATGCTTCTCCTCGCCGCACAAGAGGAAATGGACGTGCAGCTACGAGAGTTGTCTCGCGAGATTCTGGTCGTCCGCGAAACGCTGCCATTGCCCGACCTGCTGGAGCGTCTCCTGGATCGCCTCGAGCACATCGCTCTGGTCGTCGACGAGTACGGCGGCATGGCGGGTATCGTCTCGATGGAGGATGTCGTGGAAACACTTCTCGGCATGGAAATCGTCGACGAGGCCGATTCGGTCGAAGACATGCAGGCGCTCGCACGCCAACAGTGGTTCAAGCGGGCGAAGGATCTCGGCATGGTCCCGGACGAAGTTCTCGATCCGGACAAAGACACAGAGGCCATCCTGCGCTACTCGATCACGGGAGGCCAACCGCCCCCGGACACGTCTGAATCCCCGTCTTCTTCCGAAGAGGCGTCGTAAACACGAAAGGCACGTCCGTTTCTGTCGTGCCTGAACTCACGTCTCACGTCGGCATCTCTCGCTACGTTCACGCCCTACCTCCTCCCCTGCGCAATGCGGTCCATTCATAGCTTTCCGGATGCGGAGCTTCGCACCTTCGACCGTCCGGATCTGCCGCCTGCCGACGAGCTCGACAACGTTTACCTGATCGGCATCTGCGGAACGGGAATGGGGGCTCTCGCTGGTCTCTTCAAGGAAGCGGGTTGCAGCGTGCGAGGCTCCGACGAGTCGGTGTACCCGCCCATGAGCACGCATCTGGCGGAGCGCAACATCGAGGTCATGGAGGGCTACGATCCGGCTCACCTCGATCCGGCCCCCGACCTCGTGGTTGTGGGAAATGCATGCACCCCGACCCATCCCGAGGCGGCTGCAGCACGCGAACGCGGGCTCGTTCAGGCCTCGTTTCCAGAGGCTCTGTCACACTACTTCCTACAGCACGAGCGTCGCCGCTCCCTCGTCGTCGCCGGAACGCACGGCAAGACGACAACGACCGGACTGCTGATTCACGTCCTCCAGTCGGCCGACGCCGATCCGGGCTTCCTCGTCGGGGGTGTCATGCAGAACACGGGTCGTTCGTACGCGCTCGGCTCCGACCAGCCCTTTGTGGTCGAGGGCGACGAGTATGATAGCGCCTACTTCGACAAACAGCCCAAGATGATGCACTACGTGCCGGATCGGGCCATCATCACGTCGATGGAGTTCGACCACGCCGACATCTACGAGGACGAGACCGATTACCGTTCGGCCTTCGAAGCATTCGCCGGAACGCTGGACCCACGCGATGGCATCCTGGTTCTCTGCGGCGACGACCCCGACGTACGCGCACTGGCGAATCACACCGATGCGCGTACCCGGACGTACGGCCTCAGCGACGGAAACGATATCTCCGCCCGCGATATCTCCGTCACGGAAAACGGTATCTCGTTCACCCTGACGATGGGCGGACTGGCGCGGGGATCCTACACGCTGCCGATGCACGGACGCCATAACCTACAGAATGCTCTCGCCGTCGCGACCCTGGCTTTTACCGAGGGATGCTCTCCCGCGCAGATCGCGGAAGGTTTCGCCTCGTGGGAAGGCATGAAGCGCCGCCAGGAGGTTCGCGGCGAAGTGGGTGGCGTCCTCGTGCTCGACGACTTCGCGCACCATCCCACGGCCGTACGCGCGACGATCGACGGGATTCGTGCTGCGTACCCGAACCGTCGCCTCGTCGCTATCTTCGAGCCGCGATCAAACTCAAGTCGACGGAAGGTCTTTGAGCAGGCGTACGGAGACGCATTCGCCTCCGCAGACGTCGCCTATCTGAAAGCCCCACCCGTGCGGCACAACGACGACGCCGATGCGATGCTCGACCCCGAGGCCGTCGTCCGCCGCATCGAGCACCACGATGTACCGGCGCACGCCTTTGACAACACCGATGCGTTGCTCCACGAACTTGAACAGGCGCTACAATCCAATGACCTGGCGCTCATCATGAGCAACGGCAGCTTTGATGGCCTTCACGAGCGGCTGCTCAAGGCCCTGCGCGAACGAACATAAACACCTCCCCATCGCCACTGCGACAAAAAACGCCCCGCCCGGTCTCAGCCCGGCGGGGCGTTTTCATTTACAGCACGGGAATCAGACACGAGTGCACTAGCGAACGACCGTGATCTTTGTCGTTCGAACCTGTCCTCCGGCCGTCAGGCGCAGGAAGTACATGCCCGTGGCAAGGCCACTCGCATCGAGCGTCGTCTTCTGTCGCCCCGTACCGGACACGGCCATCGACCGCACCTCACGCCCCAGGAGGTCGTATAGCACGAGTTGTGCGTCGTTGGCGTCGGCCGGCACCGCAAAACGTACGGTTGCGCGGCTCCGCGTCGGATTCGGGTACGTACCGAGGAGCTCGAGCTTGTCCGCAGCTGCCAGTTCGACGGAAACCGGCTCCGTGACGCTTTCGCCTCCATCGACATCGACTTGACGCAGGCGGTACGCGACCGATTTCGCCTCGTACGGAAGCGTATCGTCCGTGAAGCGGTACGATTGCCGCTCGCTCGTCGTCCCGGCGCCTTCGACCCGCGAGATCGACGTCCACGTAGCGGAGTCACCGAGTCGCCGCTGCACGTCGAAGCCGGCGTTGTTCGTCTCCGTCAGCGTCGCCCACTGCAGCTCGACGTCTCCACTCGACGGCGTCGCCTCGAATCCGGCCATCTCCACCGGCAGTGGAGCCGACGCATTCGACAGCGGAAGACCGCTGAAGGTGGACTGGCTCTGTCCGTTCACGCTGGCGACCTGTGCGCCGGAGAGCGTCAGATCAGCCGGAGCGTCCAGGAAGAATCGAACGTCCGAAGCATCTGCGTCCGTCTCCACGTCAATGGCCAGGATAACGTATGTCGCGTTCGTCGACACCGGCGCACTGAAGCCGGAGAAGTCGATGGTTGCCGGCGCACTCGTGTTGTCGATCGACACGGTCGCCAGTTCGGTATCCGATCCGACCTCGAGCGTTTGGTCCGCGGACGCAAAGAGGCGGGCGGCGGAAATGTCCGGCACACCCGGATTGTCGTTCGTGATACTGACAGCATCGAACGAAGCACCCGCACTGGATGCCGACAGTTCGAAGATGCCGACGACGTTGTTGTTCGTCCCCGACGACACGTCGGCCGTCAGATCCAGGCCGGCAGAGGAACCATCCGTAATGGCGAGGTCCGCGGCAGCGGTCGTGAAGGTCTGCGTGCCGCCGCGCGTCGTTCCGCCATCATTGCTGGCAATTACCTCGAAGGTGTACTCCGTGTCCGGAAGCAACCCGCTGACACTGGCGCTTGCGTCCTGGTCGCCGGTTCCTGTGAGCGGGCTCTGATCCGCCGTGATCGTGGTCGCCGAACTCGCACCATCCGCCGTCGCGTAGTAATCGAACGATACAGTGGTCGAGACGCCCTCCGGGTCAACAGTTCCGTTCAGTGTAGCGCTGGTTTCCGTCACCGAGCTCGCGGCGTTCGTCGTCGCCGCGGCCGGGACGGCCTGGCCGGTCCCCGCAACCGTCACATCGTACGGATTCTCATCGGGGTCATTATTGGAGACGCTGATGCTGAACGAGCGGGCACCGGTCCCACTCGGTGTAAACTGCACCTCGAGCTGCACCTGATCATTCGGAGCGACCGTGTTAGTCGACGGAGAACTCGTAACCTGAAAGTCGCTCGACCCGGATGACGAGATCCCGGAGATGGTGAGGTCCGCACTTCCGTTGTTCTCAACTGTAAACGTCTGCGTTGCGGTCGCACCGAGATCGACGGAGCCAAAGTCGAAACTTCCCCCATCGGCAATCGCCGTCCGTGAGGGGCTCGTTTCTGCGAACACATCGGCTTCCGGTACGCCTGCCGTCGCAAAGCTGAGCTCTCCACCACGCGTTGTGCCCTCGTCCGTCGTCGAGATCACCTCAAAGGTGTACTGAGTGTTCGGCGACAGACCGGCAAGATCGGCCGTAACGGCCGTTCCGGAGGCACTGGTCACCGTGTTAGGCGTGGCGTTCACCGACGTGGACGATCCAGATCCGGCAGCAGTCTCATAGTACTCGAAGGTAATCGTTGCATCCGGACCGCCGCCCGTGCCCACCGTGCCGTTCAATGTCGCTGCGGAGGACGTAACGCCAGATACAGCGTTCGTCGTCGCCACGGGAGCTTCAGTGGCGTCATCAATCGTGATCGTGATACTCTGAGACGTGACGTTGTTTTTGATCTCACCGTCGTTGGCCGTCACTTCCACGATGTACTCGTTATTGCTATTGTCGTCGGATGGACGCTCAAAATCGAGTGCCGCATCAAGTGAAAGCTCTCCGGTGGTCGTGTTGATGCTGAAAAAGGCCGCGTCTGCGCCGCCTGAAATACTGTAGCTAGAGATACCGCCGTCGCTGCTTCCACCATCCTCAGCATCGACGTTCAGGACCGTCCCCGTCGTATTCTCTGTGACGGATGCTGCACTGGCAGACGTGAAGACTGGCGCGAGGTTATCGACCGTCACGTTCACGGTGATGTTGTCCGTGCCGCCATTACCATCGGAGACCTGAATCTCGAAACTGTCCGAGCCCGAGTAGTTCGCGTTCGGCTCGTAGGTGACGCCGGATGGCTGCACGCCGCTGCCACTCGCCGCGGTGGTCGGGAATCCTGATAGCGTGCCGTTTGCCGGGCCACTCACCACGCTCCACTCCAGCGTCTGTCCACTGTCGCTGTCGTCGACCTCCAGCTGCGTGCTCACACTCGTCGCCGAGGCGTCTTCATCCACCGTGAGACTCGTCGAGGCGCCGCTCGCGAATACAGGGTCGCTGTTTACCGGCGCCGCGGCGGTTTCCTCAAAAAAGAACTCGTCAACGAACACATCGGCATAGCCAATTCCGCCTCGGTCGTCAAACGTCACCGTAAGCTCCGCTTGTTCAATCCCCGACGGGGCGACGATCCCCGTCTTCTCGACCTGCTCCCAGGCATTGGTTGCTGGACTGCTCTCCCCCAGCGTGACCGGCGCGCCTACATTCGCCCCGCTTCCATCCTGCCATTGAAGCGTGATCACGATCGCATCAGGGCTCCCACTCGCTACGTTTGCTACATACGTCTCAAATCGATACGTCGCCCCGCTACTCAGGCCCGGGATGGTGTAAAACATCGGTTTATCGCCTTTGGACCTCGCCCAGAAGTATCCGTTTGCGTCATCCGTAGGCTCATCGGCAACGGTGTTCGTCCCCGGATCCGACGTCGGTTGTTCACCGGGGATATTGGGTTTCCCGCAAAGGATTTCGGTTGTGTTCCAGGCATCGGCAATGCTATTCCCACTCACGCAGTCCGGACCGGATTCATCTAGACTGGAGGGCTGGGTAATCAGGTTCTGGGCATGCGCAGAGGGTGCCGCGCCCCCAAACAAAAGGACACCCATCACCATGAGGAGGAGAAATCGAGAAAACCGATACATCGTAGCTTGAGGCATATGGTTCGTTAAATCAGGGCGGAGAAAACAATCAAACAGGATGAGGTAGCCGTACCTTCACGTGCTCGCGGTTAGACGCAGATGAAAACGAGTGCAACCAAAATAAGACACACAGCTAGTTATATCAAAACGCTGACGCATAAACGAGAAACAATCAGGGGAACTTCTGCACCCTAAATCAAACCTCACTCTTGCGGATGCCTCTCTCATAACGTGGCGCCAGCTACTACATGCGTGCCCCCATACCGATCACCGGTCATTCGTCGTCGCCTTCAGGCGTCGGTGCCTCCTCTATGGATGCATCTGCCTGCTTCTTCAGATGGCCGACGGTCACTTGATACTGAAACGTCCCCTGCGTCATTGCCATGATCGGGATCAATGTGAGAGCCATTGGCTCGCCTTCATCGACAGGTTCAACCTTGTAAAGGCCTTCCGGAAACTCGTCGGCAGCATCCGCGACAAAAATAGCACTGAAACCTTCGACGTAATCCGAGTCGATCTTGTCGATGTGGTCGAGCGTAATCTCGACCGTGTGCTCTTCATCAATGTGAACGAGATAGGTGCTTCCCTCTTTGCCGTCAAGTTCGTGGTGCTCAACCTTTCGTGAGAGCACATCTTTGCCAACGAGTTGATCAATGTAAGCGTGTGACGAGCGATCCATAGTTGTTACTGTTCGTTTGGGACGGGGAGATGCTCAGCCGCCGTGACCGGCCGGTCGATCGTGCCGCATTGAGGGTGGGACCGATGGCCGGACGAGGCGCACTGATATAGGAATGAACGGAATGCGTCGAATGACATGACGACGCCCTCCACATACAATACCGCTTTATGTAGTCAGCTGGACGTCAGCACGCTGAACCAACCTATCTGGGCGTTTGGCTATACGTGCCTGGTGCCAGGCAATTACGAACGCGGCGGGAACAGCCCCTGAATGCAGATGATGTAGTTCATGCCCAGCGACGGCTGAATATTCCGGTGAGGCTGATTCCCTCCCGTTTGCGAGATGGAATTTGCATTCATCGGGGTATTCGGAGACTCGGCGCTGTACGAACTATCCGATGCCGGCCCCCACGTATGACCACCTGGAGACGTCTGCCCTTCCCCCCGACCTTGGTACGCAACGGGATTGTGGCCGTGTGATGGCATATTTAAAACCGTCAGCGGGACTTCTTCTTCCCCGAATTTTTGGCCGGTGCGACGAGTGGTGAGGCCCGGCCCCGTCCCTGTTCCTACAGGAACTCGACCCCGCAGATCGGGAAGCGCAAAGGTCGTTTGGCCATTTCCACCGTACTGCGTGCCGAGAATGGCAAAAAGTGCAGAGTTAGAGGAAATTGAGAGGAGCTGCCCCTGGCAGAAGGCCCAGTTCACAGGCGCATAGTTCCCCGCGAACATGAGTATTTGTCCGATATAGAATTCCATTTTGAATCCGGTTGGTTACTGAATAGAATACGCCTCATCACCAAGACGTATTAAGATGAGTTGAGCAGGGTGATGATGGGTTGTTCGTCGTACCACTTCAAGATAAACCCAAAAACTCTGACTACATTTTTAGAACGCAGTCCATCACGACAACAGGTTATGATGGTAGAAGATATCTATATCCTGATGTAGTAATGTCCCTAACAAAGATTCAACTACCTCCACTGATCGGACGCATCAGATCAGATGGGCATTTGTCATCCCTTGCAATTCGTATATACAGAAGGTCTTCAACCTCAAGTCGAGTCCATACAGAATCAGGGTTGACTTCTTTTCCACTCCATTTATCCATACGAAGAATCTCCGCATAGTCTATCAGTGGATCAGAGCAGAAAGAAAAATCTTCGAGACGCTTGCTTCGGTACCCTGGTCTCAAGGCCGATATACGCGGCGCAGACAAGAAAAAAGTGTACACATCGCTGCTTGAGACACAAATTGTGAATGTTTTATGCAGGCACAAAAAAGCGCAGCCTGTTTCTCACCGCGGAACCCGTAATCGTGCCGATACTTCTGGATAATGGAAATACATCTCCAGATCTGATCCTATGTCTTTGTCGTATGCTCGCCGCTTTCTTCAGCGAAACCGACCAAGCTGGCCGCCGCATTCGCCTCCCTGACCGACCGAAGCGAATCGTGTCACTCGTGCCGTCTATCACCGAGTTGCTCTACGACCTCAAACTCGGAGAGAGAGTCGCGGGCATCACGCGATTCTGTGAGCGCCCGGGGCACTGGCGCGACGAGAAAGTGATCGTCGGTGGCACGAAGAACGTCAAACAGGACACCATCGCGGAGTTGGAACCCGACCTCGTTCTCGCGAACCTGGAGGAGAACGAACAAGAGGACGTGGAAGCTATCAACGCTCCGGTGTACGTGACGGACATCGAGACCATACCTGACGCCGTCGATATGATTCGAACCGTGGGGCAACTGACGGATACGGTCGAGGCCGCTCAAGTCATGGCGGATACCATCGCCGAGCGATTCGCTTCCCTCCAGCCGCCCGCTACGATCCGCGCCGCGTACCTGATCTGGTGCGAGCCCTACATGAGCGTCGGCCACGACACGTTTATCCACGACGTGATGACCCGCGCCGGCTTCGAAAATGTATTCGCCGAGGCGACGCGCTACCCGGAGGTCTCCATTTCTGAAATCGCCGAGGCGAATCCCGACGTCGTTCTCTGCTCCAGCGAACCGTTCCCGTTTCACCAAAAAGAGAGGTTCACCCAGGACATCCGGGAGGCGATCCCCGACACGCCGGTCGAAATCGTGGACGGTCAGCTCTTTTCGTGGTACGGGTCGCGACTTCTGGACGCACCCGACTATCTCCGTGATCTGATTCGCCGTCTGGACGAGAAGATATCCGTTTAATACGACGAACGCGCGGGTCGTAACGGGATCTGATCTCCTGCTTGACGACGGGACGGAATGGTGCGTATCATGAAGCGCTGTTCGTGCGCACTCTTTTCCACGGCCCTGCCCACTCCCCATTTGCCTCATGCCTGACGTGTCCACGTCGTCTTCCCTTCTCCTCCTCGCCTCCGGATTTCTTCTCTTGATGGCCGTTGGCTGCGAAAGAAACGCCTCCGTCAACCCCGATCGGGAGCTTCGGAGCCGCGCGGACTCGCTCGTTCAGGCACACGTCATCGTCGACGGCCACGTCGACTTGCCGTACCGACTCATGCGCTACCGGCAAAACGTCGGTGACTCGACGCTCGGCGACTTCGATTACCCGAGAGCGCGATCTGGCGGCCTGGATGCCCCGTTCATGTCCATCTACATTCCGGTCGAACTGCAGGACTCCGCGGGAGCGGCAAAAGCACGCGCGGATTCGCTCATCAACCTTGTCGAGGACATCGAAGCGACGAACCCGGACAAGTTCGAAATTGCGAGAACCCCGGACGATGTCGAGCGCATCGCCGCAGAAAACAAGATCGCGCTACCGATGGGCATGGAGAACGGCGCCGGTCTGGAAGACGATCTGTCGAACGTGGAATACTTCTACGACCGCGGCATCCGCTACATCACGCTAACGCATGCCACGCACAACCGAATCGGCGATGCGTCCTACGATACAACCGATGCACGTTGGGGTGGCCTCAGTCCGTTCGGACGCGACGTCGTCGGCGAAATGAACCGCCTCGGAATCATGGTCGACGTTTCGCACGTCACGGACTCGACTGCGTACGACGTCCTGGACGTGAGCACCAAACCCGTCATTGCCTCCCATTCCTCCTGCCGCCACTTCACGCCGGACTGGGAGCGCAACCTGTCCGACGATCTCATCAAGGCAATCGCCGACAATGGCGGTGTCGTGATGATCAATTTCGGGTCGTCCTTCCTCAAGACCGAATATCAGGACGCCAATGACCCGGTTCAGGAGAAAATCCAGGCGCACCTGGAGGAGCAAGGCTGGGCCGAGGACGATCCGCGTGCGGTCGCGTACTACGACAGTGTCCGGAGCGCGAATCCCGTCGGCACCGTGACGGATGTGGCGGATCACATCGACCATGTCGTCAATATCGCGGGGATCGACCACGTCGGCCTGGGATCGGACTACGACGGCGTCTTCTCCCTTCCGCGCGGCCTCCAGGATGCATCGACCTACCCGAATCTGGTGGAAGAGCTTCTCCGTCGACAGTATTCGGACGAGGACATCGCGAAGATCCTCGGCGGCAACGCCCTGCGCGTCTGGCGAGAAAATAAATGATTGTGGATGGTTAATTGTGGGTTGTAGATCGGACGAACACCGAACATGGATGCCAATGATCTAGCATCCAAGCCCCCGCTCGCAGCCACATCGAGCGACTTTCGCACGTCCACACTTCCATACTTTCATGCGTTCATACCCCGTCGTCGTGCTGTCCGATCTCCTCGTTGTCGAACTCGCGTCCGTCCTGGCCGGGCCCTCCGTCGGACAGTTCTTTGCCGAACTCGGCGCGACGGTCATCAAGGTCGAAAATCCCCGGACGAAGGGTGACGTGACGCGGCGGTGGACGGCGCCGAATCGGGAGGCGGACGAGACGGATGACCGATCCGCGTACTTTTGCTGCTGCAACCACGGCAAGCAGTCCGTTGCGATCGATCTGTCAACCCAGACGGGCCGCGACCTCATGCACCGGCTCGCATCGGGCGCTGACATGGTGCTGTCGAGCTTCCGCCCGGGCACGGCCGAACAACTGGGGGCGGATGCCGACACGCTTCGACGCCTCAATCCGGAACTGATTGTTGGGCAGATCACCGGGTACGGCGACAATGACCCGCGTCCCGGATACGACGCGGTCATTCAGTCAGAAGCGGGCTTCACGTACATGAACGGTCAGCCGGACGGCCCGCCGACGAAACTGCCCGTCGCGCTGATGGACGTTCTGGCTGCGCACCAGCTGAAGGAGGGCCTGCTCGTGAAGCTGATCGAGCGAATGCAGACTGGACACGGTGGCGTGGTCACGGTGTCGCTCCTTCAGGCGGCCGTCTCCGCACTCGTGAACCAGGCCACCAACTACCTCGTCGCCGGCCACGTCCCGGAGCGCATGGGGTCGGCCCACCCGAACATCGTACCCTACGGCACGCTGTATCCGACGGCGGGAGGCGACCGGATCGTACTCGCCGTCGGCACGGACCGGCAGTTTCGCAGCCTGTGCGAGATCCTCGGACTTGATGATGTCGCGAAGAACCCGAAGTACGCGACGAATGCCGCCCGCGTCGAAAACCGTAACTCCCTGGACGAACTCCTGCGCCCAAGACTCGCGGAAATGAAGACCGAACGGGTGCTTGCGGACCTGGAGGAGGCGAACGTCCCCGCAGGACAGGTCCGATCGATGCCGCAGGTCTTCGAGCAAGAATCAGCACGGGAAATGACCATCGCCCCAGACGGTCACCCCGCCGGGCTCCGGCAGGTCGCTTTTCCAACGCGGGAGACCGCTGGCCCGCTTTCTCCACCCCCGCACTACGCCGAGCACACGCAGAGCGTACTGCACGACCGGCTCGGTCTCTCCCACGACGACCTCGCCACGTTGGCCGACGATCAGGTCATCGATGTTCATTCGTCCGGATAAAGGAGGGTGGCGGTACGGAGGAATCACGTCTTTCACGGAAGCACCAACAAACAAAACTGGACGGCCAGCCCGAAAGGCCGACCGTCCAGCAGACTGCATGCGTCTAAGGTAGTGCGAAGTGGGTTCTACAAACGAAGGAGTGGACCTTCACACTTCCACACCTTCACACGTCCACACCTCCCTGCCTCTACCGTGTCCAGTTGCGGGACTTGTCGAAGATGTAGGTCGCAAGCTGATCGATGGCGACGCGGTCCTGCTCCATCGAGTCGCGATCGCGGACCGTGACAGTGTTGTCTTCCTTCGTGTCGAAGTCGACCGTGATGCAGAACGGCGTGCCGGCCTCGTCCATGCGACGATAGCGTTTGCCCATGGAGCCGCGCTCGTCGTACTTCACGTTGAAGTGCTTGCGCAGGTCGTTTTCGATCTCGTGCGCGATTTCCGGCAGGCCTTCTTTCTTGACCAGCGGGAAGATCGCTGCCCGGATCGGGGCGATCTCCGGGTGGAACCGGAGCACCGACCGCGTGTCGCCGCGCACTTCCTCCTCATAGTACGCATCGCAGAGCAGCATCAGCACCGTGCGATCAAGGCCGACGGATGTCTCAACAACGTACGGAATGTATTTCTCCTGCTCGAACGGATCGTAGTACGTCAGATTCTTGCCCGAGTACTCGGCGTGACGCTGTAGGTCGAAGTCCGTGCGGGAGTGAATGCCCTCAAGCTCCTTCCAGCCGATCGGGAAGTTGTACTGAATGTCGTACGCCTGATCCGCGTAGTGGGACAGCTGTTCGTGCTCGTGATACCGCAGATTGTCCGGGTCAATGCCGAGGCTCTTGTGCCACTCCATCCGCTCGGCCTTCCACCGCTCGAAGTGCTCGTCCTGCGTCCCCGGCTTCACGAAGTACTGCATCTCCATCTGTTCGAATTCGCGCATCCGGAAGACGAATTGCCGGGCGACGATCTCATTCCGGAACGCCTTGCCAATCTGGGCGATGCCGAACGGGACGTGCTGACGCGTCGGCTCCTGCACATTGCGGAAATTGACGAAAATGCCCTGAGCAGTTTCCGGGCGAAGGAAAAGCTTCGACCCCTCCTCCTTAAGCGGACCCATGTGGGTCTCGAACATCAGGTTGAACTGGCGCACCTCCGTCCAGTCGAACGCACCCGAGTCCGGAGCCCGGATCTCTTCCTCCATGATGATGGCGTGGAGCGCCTCGGGCATATCATCGCCCGCGTTCAGCGCTTCCACGAGACGTTCGTGCACATCAGCCGCCTGCTCCTCCTCTCCCTCTTCGCGGAGGCCGCGGATGTGGTCCTCAATGAGCTCGTCGGCGCGGTACCGGTTGCCGCTCGCCTTGTCATCAATCAGCGGATCATTGAACGCCTCCGTATGCCCAGACGCCTCCCACGTCTTCGGATGCATCAGGATGGCCGCGTCGAGGCCCTCGATGTCACCGTTCTGGTAGACCATCGACTGCCACCAGTGCTCCTTTACGTTCCGCTTCAGCTCAACACCCAGCGGTCCGTAATCGTACGTGGCACTCAGCCCGCCGTAAATCTCGGACGACTGAAAGATGATGCCTCGCTGCTTGCAGAGGGAAACGATCTTATCGAAAAGCTCGCTCATGATGCGGTCCTTGGTCACTGGTCATCGAACGGAGACGGTCGTGGTCCTGCGTCAGAGATGGACACCGTGAAGACGGGCCGCACCGAAGAACCACGAACCGGTAGCAAGGAAAGCTAGCCACCGTTTTCGCTGAATGCAACGCGTCGCCTTGAAAAGCGAATGACGTTGCGGCACCGCGAGGCCCTGAGGGGGGCTCAATCATACGATACGTCATGAAGCGAACACCGGATTACGCCTCCTCGTCTGGCGCTCGAACATCCCGGCCCGGCGAATTTCGCTTGCCATTCGACGCCTCGCCCGTCTCCGGTTCGGCCGACCGGCCGGTCGAGGCCAGCGTATTTGATGATTGTGAACGGCGACGGTCGGAAGGTGAAGCCTCTTCGGCCGCACCCGCAAGCTCTTCCTCAGCGATCTCATCGACGGGATAGCGCGCTGCGTTCACAAATTTCCACGGGTCTTCGCCGCCAAACGTCCGCTGCTCCTCGTCGACGTAGTCGCTCGGCAGGTGCGCCTTCCGCTCTGCCGATAGCCACCAGCGCCCCGTAATACTGTCGATGCTTCCCTCCGCCGCGAACGTCTCAGAGAATCGGCGAAAGAGCGCGGGGACCTGCTCGTAGAGGTTTCCGCTAGCGAGCGGCAGCTTCTCCCCGTTGAAGAGCCAGTGTTGCGTCGAGTCAACGTTGACCATGACGGACATCGCGTACGCCGGCAGGTCAGGCAGCGTCGCATCAGTGGACGCATCGACCTCTTCGACGAGAAGAATTTCATCGAACCGGTCCCATGCCAGCGCCTCGGTCATCTCGGGCGTGAGAATGTCGAAGCCGCAATAGAGATCGTAGCGCCCCTTTCCTCGTCTCTGCTGCGGGACGTCCAGAGTGCGAACACCACGCACGTACGTCCACGGCAAATGAATCGTAGTCTCCCGTTGGATTTCCTCTGAGGGCATAAGTGTGATCCCGCGAGGGTCGATCCTCACCAGCTCCTCCCCATCTCGCGCGTGTGTCGCTCGAGCCGACTGGTACCGCTTCCACAGCACCAGATAAGCGACCGCGACACCGACGATAGCACCGGCGACGTAGAACGGCGTCCCGAGAAATTGCATGTCGAAGAGGACGCCGAACAGAACGATGACGCACGCAGAGGCAATTTCGATGTACGACATGACCCGGGCGAACGCTCCGGACACGCGGGCCTCCAGAACGGGTCCGTCATGGTCCTGGAATGAATCGCGCCAGGCGTCATCGATGGAATCCATTGCGGGCGACATAAACGATGCAATCGGTCAAAAAGATACGCAACGGTGCTCTACGGAAAAGTCATGGCTCCGTTGCCGGCGGTTCGTCGAGGCGACACGACCTAGAACACCCAGTGCGTGCTCGTCCTACGCCGACCGCTTCAGTTTGAAGCTCTGGCGATGAAAGGACGTGATGCCATGCTGCGCGATCGCCTTGTAGTGCTGCTTCGTCGGATACCCGACGTTCGACTCCCATCCATATTCCGGATGCTCCGAGGCGAGCGTCCGCATCATCCGGTCCCGCTCGGTCTTCGCGATAATGGACGCAGCTGCGATCGACTGGCTCGTCGCGTCGCCCTTGACCACCGTCTCGTACGGCCACGCCGAGTTCTCAATCCAGCGGTTGCCGTCAACCAAGAGGTACTCCGCACCCGGCGACAGGTTGTTGGTCGCGCGCCGCATCGCCTCCAGGGACGCGTGGAGAATGTTGAGTTCGTCGATCTCCTGCGGCGAACAGATGCCCACCTCGACGGCCAGCGCCTGTTCCTCAATCTGCTCGCGCGCCTGATCCCGCTTCGTTTCAGACAGCGACTTACTATCCTGAATCGCTGGAATTTCGATGTCACGCGGGAGAATCACAGCTGCGGCAACAACAGGTCCAGCCAGACATCCTCGGCCCGCTTCGTCTAGGCCTGCAACATACTGATATCCGGAGGTCCAGAGACGGCGTTCGTGCTCGAGCATGGGTGGGGGCGTTGGGGGGAAGAGACATCGATATCCGGCGTCAGAATCACGCCATCCAGCCCCGAAGGTAGGCATTCCCTCGTACGATTCCGAACCCCCAACGGATTACTCACACGGAGCACAGGTATTGAAGTGTTGAAGTGTGAGAAGCTGTTAAGGTCTCCACGTTTGAACGTTGGGCGTCGGGATGACTCTGGATTGGAGAAGGTTGTCGATTGTGGATGGTCGATGGGATTTGAGAAGCGACGTACAGCATCTACCCCAACGACGGCGCACGATCCAACCCAAACCTGTTTGGCAGACAGCCTTCGGCCATCCGACGGTACGGACCTCCCGCCGGTCGGCCCTCGCGATGCTTGCTCGCGTGCTTGTAACACGAGGCCTGGTTGATTTCGCGCACTGTGCCTACTGCGTCATTGCGAAAAAAATCTAACAATCGGCATGAGTGCCTACGCTCACGTTTTTAAGATGCATCCGTCAACCAGGTTATCAGCCATTAACAATAGACCATGAACCTGCCCAATGACCAACATCCACGTTTTCAGTTGAACGATTCTGGGCAAATTAGAAATGCCCAACGCATCAACGTTCAAACGCCCCAACGCCAATACGTCCACACCTCAATACCTTAACACGTTAACACTTTCAGAAGCTGTTTGGCGGATCGATTCGAACCGGGCCATTCAACAGAAAAGCGCCGGTCCTCGTCTTATGAGTGAAGCAGACTCGCTCACAAGACCGACTCAGAGCGATGGACCGAACCTATCCCTCTGA
>NZ_PDEQ01000015.1 GCF_002554795.1 Longibacter salinarum
AGTGAGCACTCTGGCGGGGCAAAAACCGGCGCACGGCGGCGCACACCGGCGCACGCTAGAAAGGAACCTGTTCATCTTCCTCTCGGCGAAGTCTGAACTGACGATCTCTCTTTGGAGGAACGTCCTCCTTTACAATTCCGGCTCCTCGAAGCACTGGCATCATCCGCTTGAAGTGTGCTGTGAGAGCTTGCAAACTTGTGAGCTCTGCCGGCGGCCGATCGGGGTCATGGATATATTGCTTCCGCAGGACATTAAGGAGATCCGACATCTTACCAGTCCACGTCTCTCGATCTTCCAGGAGTAGCTTGATTGCGAATGCCACCGGGTCGTTCTCGAGGGCGGATTCGTTAGCTGCTTCTCGATTGTCGGAATATGCCTTCGCAAATGTGCCGGGTTTAATCGGCAGTGCGGGTTCAGCGGCCTCAGCCCACACGGCAAAGTCTGCCATGCGCGGTAACGTGTCGAGACTGATCTCATCCACCCTTCGAAGAGCGGTAGAGATTGCGGATAGCAGACCGGATAGAATCGCCGCCTGGTCCTCTTTAAATGCCTGCCACACGTCTCGTGCGGGCGCTCGTTCTTCCTCGGGGATCGGCTCTAGCTCGATCACAACGGCACGATCTGCGAGATCAGGACGCGCCGTGAGGTCTTCGATCCCGTTCAGGATCATCGGTCGCTCATGATAGAACACCTCTTCCTCCCGGCCGGTGTACAGCTTGCGCGTGCCGAAGCCGCCGCCGGTCGCGAGCCGGCATAGCGCGTCGGATAGCCAAGCTGGAATGCCGGAAAGGTTGTCAAACGCGAGCACCCACGCATTTTCTGCGGCAACGATAAGGTCTTCTTCCTTCCGCGGCGCCGTGCGAGTTGGGACGTTGCTCGGGTCAACGATTGACCGCAACATCTTCTGTGTGGTCGTCTTCCCCGAACCTTGCTCGCCTGTCAGAGCCAGTACCGGATACGGGCCGTGCGGACGGAGAGACTGGACAAGCCAGGCGAGAAGGAGCGCAAAATCATTCTCTGACTTCGTGCGCACGTGCTGTCGTAGACGGTTCAGTGCCTCGACAGGGTTGTTCGCCGGCGTAGGACGTGGCAGGGCCTTCATGCTACGTACGCGCCGGAATCGAGCATGGGGCTTCTTCGTGAAGCTCCAGCCTTCCGGAGTTATCTCGACAGCTTCCCACCCGTTTGATCCGAGATCCACATAGATTCGCTGTTCCTGCCTTTCATGTCCTGCAATCCGAAGGTGAGCCTCCTGAACGTCACCCTCGAACTCAGCCGCCGCAGATAAAACATCAACAGCGTCTTGCAACGCCTGTGAGCCTGGGGGCTTGCCTTCCTCTTTGTAGAACCGAAGTCGGAGCCACTGCCGGAAGCTTCCCACTCGAATAGGGCTCGTTTCACGCCGATCCCCTACGGGGTACGTCGCGAACATTTCGCCCTGGGGCGTTCTCCAGAGCTCGGCCGGTTCCGCGAGCCGGAGCAGCGTTTCCGCTTGCGTTTCGTTTGACGGCTCGACTTCCTGCACTGTGAGCTCTGGTTCTGAGGTTGTACCGTCGCCCTGGCTCGGTTGCCACTCCGCCGTATCCTGTACCATCTGCCTCAGTTCGTCAGATGTGTGACCGTGGTTCATCCAGTCGGTAACATCGCCTTTCCGCGGCACATCCTCGAGCTCGACCACGCGGACAGACCGCGCTACGCGGCTCACTTCCTCGGCAACCGCTCGGGCGTGCTTCCGGCCGGGCTGGTCGTTGTCGGGCAGAATGACAACGTGAGCACCCTCCAGGGCACCGGTATATGAATCCTTCCACTTCCCGGCGCCTTGCGGGGGCGTAGTGGCAACGAAGCCGGCGTCCTCCAGCGTATGGACGTCTTTCTCACCTTCCACGACAAAGACTCTCTTGCCGGCCTTCGCCTGTTCGAGGACCTCGGGAAGACGGTACAGCACAGGTGGCACTTCATACTTACGTCGTCCGAAGACGTACCCATTGCGGTCGCTATCCTTGTGGTCCGGGAGGTACGCCTTCTGCATAAACTTCTTCTCGCCACAGGCAGGGTGCGACGTTTCGCGCATCTCGTAGCGCACGACGTCGTAGAGGATCGCGCCGTCGGCATCGCGGTAGGTGTAGCGGTCTACCTCCGTGCCGTCCCACGGCTTCCAGTCGGTGGGGAATAGGTCTGACCATTCAAGCCCAAGGGCGTGTACGACGTCGTTAGAATCGCAGCCGGCGTGACAGTTGAAGAGCACGCAACCGTCCTTTCCGGTGCCGATAGAGAGCGATGGGCTTTTATCGTCGTGTGCAGGGCAGCTTGCAATCCATTGACCGGGTCCGTCCTCTCGGACCTTCTCAAGTTTGTCCAGAACGAGCTCGTGCTGTTCGCTAACAATGTTCATCGGCTCACCTCCCGCAGTGCGGAAATCTTGGATTGCTCGATGATCACGTCGATGAAGCCGCGGAAGGCGTGGAGGCTATGCCCGTGCTCGGCAATGAACCGCTCGCCTGCCTCACGGCCGCCGGCGTACTCACCGATCGGATCTTTTGTCTTCAGCGCGGGCGTGCCGAAGAGGCTTCGATACGTAGCCTTCGACGAATTGGTGGATACACTACACCCATCGGTAGCGTCTCCGCTACTGTTGCAATGGGTGCGTGATGCCCTGGACGTAGGGCGTGATCGCTCCCCACGGCCGGGCCGTAAGGGGCGTTTTTGGAACCGTTGCTCCTTCTCTGGGGTTTGCATGATGTCGCTGATGGTTAGTTTTCTTAATGACTAACTGTCGTTTGTCTCGTCTGCGCACGTGAGCGCGTGCTAGACTTTCGCTCCTGTCGGCTACTCGCTGGCAGGGGCATTTTTTATGCTTTCGGCTTCTCCGCCTCCTCGAGGACGGCCATGCGTGGGATTGCCCACGATTTGCCAACCTTGAAGGCGCCGGGATATCGTCCAGCTCGGCACCGATACCGGACGGTTGACGGATCAAGGTCGAGGCGGGTAGCCGCCTCCTTCGCGTCTAAAACCGGTTTTTCTACTTGATTCTGCATGAGTTTCGGCTGTGTGCAATACAAAAAAGGCGACACCTCACAGCGTGATTGCTGAAGGTGCCGCCCTGCGTTGAGTGCCAGTGCGGTGGCAATAAAATGTCCCCACAGCGCAATGCTGAAGATGCCGCCTCAGTCTGCTGAGTGCGGGGCGCTTTGCGGGCGCGAGCCGTACGAATGTCATTTTGAAGCTCAGACATACCTAACCGGTGGCAAACGCGGTTCGCGTTGCAAAAACGCAGCGGGCGTTGACCGTGCACCTCTGCGCCGTGCCTGTTGGGCACTAGGGACCGGTTCAGTATGTCTTGCGCTTCCTGCGACGCGTTGACCCGGAGCATGTGCTCCTGGCGCCGGCGGGCCGAATTGTCTGCACGGGTGCTACGCCGTGCGCTACGGCCGGGAAGTGCCTCCGGTCTGTCGCCACCGGTCGGCTTTCGACCCTCGTTAGCTACGCGAGAGCCTACACGTAGAGCATGCCATATGAGGCGCCTTCGCCTCGTAGCATGTGCGGTCGATACTCCGCAACGGCTGCAATCCCGTCCCCAGCTTTCTACTACCTGGT
Organism: Longibacter salinarum; assembly: GCF_002554795.1. Lineage (NCBI taxonomy): Bacteria > Pseudomonadati > Rhodothermota > Rhodothermia > Rhodothermales > Salisaetaceae > Longibacter > Longibacter salinarum. The sequence goes on from NZ_PDEQ01000015.1 coordinate 3,595, forward strand.
CAACACTCTCCCTATGACCGGGGCATTCATGCGGTACGCTCCATAATACATGTACGTACACGTATGTGCGATCACATGTGTTCCCCGCCTTTGGGAAAATCTCTATCACGGCGAAAGAGCCGCGAATGTGAAGAAATGAGCCGCCCTTGACGCGGTTAAGTGCATCGCTTACCATATGTATACACCTGGTCGCGTGACCATAGAAACGTGATTCCTGAGTGTATCGGCGCCGCGTCCCCGTCCAAAGTTCAGCGGCGTCTCCGAAATGTGCCCCGGTTGGCCTCACGGCTGATCGGGGCTTTTTCTTATGCGTATAGTATAGGCTTCTCTGGCAGGGGCATCAAGTGAAATTCCCCCTACACCGGTGAAGCCGTCGAAATTGAGTCATGCGTCGGCGTCTGCTTTCGCCTCGAGCGCGTCAGCTAAATCTCTGAGGCGTCGGGCTATGCCGCGCAATGTCCCTGGAACTTGTCGTTCAGCCTTGGTGGCTTCTGCATTCCAAGTCTGCCACTGAGACCGTTCATACATACCTGCATTTTCGTCTATTTCTGGAGGTGGACCAACATCACATACGCCGGCAAGGGTATCCACCTCTCTTATACTCTCCTCGAGCTGATCGCGTACCTGCCCAGTGGTTTCTAGCCATTCTTGGATACGTGCGGCGCGTTCTTGGTCGTTCACGTGACTAGAAGGTCAGTTCAGAGAGTTACGTGTCTCATCGTCCTCGAGCGGCCCAAAGATCGCAACGACGCGTTGGTGACCACCTAGATACTCCGCTAGGTCATCGCGGGTAATTACGAACGAACGGCCAATCTTTGCGGCCGGCAACTCTCCTTGCTTGATGTGGTTGCGTACCGTCCGCGTCGTGATGTCTAGCTTTTCAGCGACCTCGCGAGCATTGTAATGTCGTTTTCCCACGTCAGCAGGTGCGTGTCTGGTTGTGGTGTCCATGATCTTGGAATCTATTCCATTATCTGATACACCGTACAGGAAACGAAAGAATATGTTGCGCTTAATCGGAAAATAGAGTGGAACACCGGAAAATAGGTGTGGTTAGAGGCGGTGAATGTATATAGAAAGCCCCACGGCCGGGGAAGTCTTGGCGGACAGCCGGCGTGTGGGGCTTCTTCCCCACGTAACCACGCAAGGATGATGTATAACCGACCGAATACCGAACGGATTCAGCAGCTCCTCGAGGATGGACACGATGCCGTCACGGCCCGGCGCATCGATCGCATGGAACGGCGGGAGAACCGTCTCCTCGACAAACAGCAGGGTCACGGCCTCACAGAAGACGAGCGGGGCGAGATCGCAAGTCTCCAGGCAGAGCTCCGAGAAATCAGCGGTAGCCCGGCCGCGGGGCATCCCTCGGACACACAGCAAGCGGAATGCGGCATGTGTGGTGGAAGCGGCACCATCGACGTAGACACGCAGCGCGGCAGGATTGCGCACACCTGCCTTTGCGTAGACCCGGGCGGGGAAGCGTATGGCGTCGAGCGGGTGATACGCCGGCTGTTGCTGCAACGAGCGCACGATGAGCAGCGTCAGGACCGAGAAGCGGCGTAGGTGTGCCCGCTACTGAAACTTATAGCATCTTGTGTCTCTCTGGATGCCACGGATAGTTCTGGGGATGCTTAGGATGTCTTTCCCCAACTAACTTGGCACTTATACTGTGACATAATAAACACTTATACCTTGTGTTGCGGACCCATTTTTGGTTAGTGTACCCTTTGTTTTTAAGCTTACGTTCCCTTTCACGTTGAACGGGAACATCTAGCCCATGGTGTTCACAGTCCGCAATAAGTATATTTATATCTATATAGTGTTCATAGTATTTATGATGACTATTTTTGGGGACTCTACTACCTTCAGGAAATTTTTCCCAGGGTGTCTTTTCCCTCTTTACCTTGTTAACTGACTTATGATCGCACTTAGAGCACATGTAAAACACATTCCAGTATTCTACAAACAGCGTATCTTCTACGTGGTACTCTATTAGCCTAATATGTTCTGATTTAAATACACTATCGTTGCCACAGTCGTCGCAAGATTTCTCATAAGTGCGCTTCGCATTAGGAAGCGCACCCTTTACCTTATCAATATTCTTATTATTGAAATTGTACGCTGCTCGCCTTGACTTATATATTGGGCTATGATCAAGATCATTAATAAATTTACGTATAATATAGTAAGCGTATATCAATATAGGCAAAGCTAGTAATGCAGTAACTGAAAAAGAAATTATATCAAATAACATATTATATTTTATCTTATCTTATCTACCTGCTTTGCGGGTCCGTTGACTAAACGGAGTCAACGGATATGCTATCGCCTACACGGTGTCCTCACATCCTCAAATAGATGTGCATGTGCCTTCCCTGGGGCATGTACCCATCTTTCCGAACCCTGTCCGAAACACACGGGCTGCCCCTCTGTGGCATAGGCTGCACGTGCATCGCCCCGTCTCTGGTTTCCTTGCAAGGGTTGTCCGAGGCGGGGCGTCTCTATGTCTACACGCTACGTTATGTGGCTGGGGCCGGGTGTGTCTTGTAGTGTAGGGTAGATGCCACCTACAATCACCCTGAGACGACGCCGATGAAAGAGCACGACGATCCCAAAGCGTTCCCCGAGCACGTACGTCCGTACCTCCAGCCGGTCCCGGAAGCGCCGGAAGAGTCCTGGCAGTTCCTCGAGGTCCTAGCGAAGGCAGAGGAGAAGGACAATCCCTCCGCAGACGAGGAGTAACGCGAGGTGTCACAGGCATTCCGCTTTTCCTTCTTGGGGTCTGTACGTGGAGTTGGCGGCTGCACTACTGTACGCTTTGTGTTATGTCGTTAGGCCTCAGCACGTTATAGTCCATGGACAGCGCGGGTTAAAGACTTATGTAACTCGCCTTCGGTTAACTCCTTAGCAGTTTTACCGTGGTGGTTAATCCAAGAAGCGTAGTAGCAAGGACTTCAGCCTGTTCAACGAAGCGGCTTAAGTATTCCATCGCCGTTCGGCCGCGGCTATAAATGACTTCTCTGACTGCTCGAAGCATCTGAACAACCTCATCATACTGCTCTTGAGCATTGTCCAGTTGGTTTTCGCTCATGTTGGGGGTTTGAGCGAGGATCTTGTCGAAGGCACTTGCCAGGAACTCTTCGACCTCACTTGCTTCTTCGAGAAGCTCCGCTTGGGTGTATTGATAACTCTCGAAGCACAAAAACGTGTCAGTTGCGTTGACCTTACCTCGAAGATTATTGATCTTCCGCGCGGCACGTTTTAGAACGTTTCGGACAACCAGGGGAGATTCTTGCGGGAGGATAGTGGTTGCAGTAGACATAGTTGTTAATCGCGAGTAGTCGCGGGTTGATTAGAAGGGGGTCATAAGGTTGTAGGTCACGTGGCGTCGAAGACTCCTCAGTTAGGTCGACAGGGACTCTTCGGACTGCGGGGTGCTCTCCTTCATCCGCTGAACAAGCACATAAGTCTTAAGCACCTCGTTGATGCGAGTCTGATAGCCCTGGCCCTGGGCCTTAAAAAAATCGACGACGTCCTGATCTAGGCGGATCGTAATACGCTTCTTTTCTGCAGACGCTGCCATCTGCTCGGCAATCTTCACCCATCCAGGGTCAATCTCGAGGGATTCAGGGACAACGAACTCGCTCTTGTTATCGGTCGTCTTCCGTTCAGATCTTTCGCCGTGTTGCGAAGGCCTTTTTTTCGTCGGACTAAGATCCACTGTTTTTGCGCTCAGTGTATCCTCTTTGCGCATCTCTTTCTCGGCCGATGCTAAGTCTTCTGCTTTGAGCACTATCCAAGCTTCTTCCGCGTCTAGTTGTACTGACCTGGGGGACGGAAGCAGTTTTCTCTTCGGCATGCTTTCCGGGAAGAGCTTCTCCAGTGCGGAGATGTCGTCTTTTGATGTGCTCACAGCTAACGGGGCTTAGGGCGAGTTTCGCTTGTGCATACGATCGTATGTACAAGCATGTTGAGGGGTTCCGTGCACCTCAGATGCCGACCGATGTTTGGGGCTGAGGCGCTTGCTCACACGTCGACCCACCAGGGGAAGAAGGGGGATAACGCTAGGTGTCACAGGCATTCCGCTTTCTTCCGCCTTTTCCCGCTTTTCGGGGTGTGACGGGGCCGGAGCACGGAGCAGACGGCCGCGGCTGTTACATGCCCTATGTTACACCTATTCTTGAGTTGTCATGCCTAATGACCTGTGCATACGATATCCAGATCAATGAAGCCGGTGTTGCTTGTAGTTGCTTACGCTGTTGGGCTCGCTGTCATCGTTGCCTTAATTGGGTTCCTCCTGTTTGCGCTGGGAGCTGCATCGATTATGATCGGCGAAGGGATTGGGGTGCTGCTCCAGTACGTTGGTTTGTCCAAGGCACACCTTAGCCCTGAACATCTATCGGCATATGGCGGCGGGATTCTCGCTCTGATCGGTGGATGGATTGTTTACTATCTTGAGCATGGAATGCAATCCTAATATTAGATCCCAAGGTTCAGTACATACAAAACATCAAATAACCGGCATGTGGAAGTTTCTTCGAACCCTATTCGCCACCATCAGCGGCGTTGTCCTTGGTGGTATCCTTCTTCTTCTGCTCTTGTACTGGGGCTGTATCCTTGCGACGGAAGGACCGGCCGAACCCAATGCGGCAGCAGACAGCACCGCGCACGTCTCATACGAGCGAACAAAAACGCAACCTAACGCTGATTTGGTTGCGTTCTGATGCTAGAGGCCTTTGAACAATAACAGCTTTCCGATATCTGAAAGCTTATCGGAAACCAGAGACGGGAAGCATGTGCGTTGTATATGTGCTTCCTCATGTTTCGCACATCTTGACGATCGGCCGGCATGTGGCGACGTTGGGCGTCCGTCTAATCTGTCTATCTAGATATCTATCAAATGCCGTCTGTTGATGCGCTCGTCATTGCCACGCTGAATCCGAAAGGGGGCACCGGGAAGACAACTCTCGCTGTTCACCTGGCCCGTGCGGCGCAGCTTGACGGCCTCGACGTCGTTATCATCGACACCGACCCACAGGGCAGCGCGACGGACTGGCGCCGGCGTGCGGCCGATGTGGACGCGTACGACGCTCCGCCCGTTGTGTCGGTTACGGATGCGTCTACTCTCCGGAGCGACCTCTCACGCCTCGTTTCAAGCTACGACGTTGCCGTAATCGATGGAGCGGCAAAGCTCCAGGGCATGACCGGCGCTATACTCGCAGCCTCTGATGCGGTCTTGATTCCCGTACAGGCGTCCGCCCTTGATCTCTGGGGTACGGCAGAGTTCATCGATCTCGTCACCGATCGGGTGCACGCCGGCGGAACGCGAGCAGCGTTTGTACCCTCTGCTCGGGATGTGCGAACAACCCTGTCCGCCGAAGTGCGCGACGTCCTCGAGGATGCCGGCGGAGACGATGTGCCTGTCTTTGATGGAACCACGCGCCGCGTAGCCTACGCTCGGTCATTAGCAGAAGGCAAGACTGCCCTCGACGGCTATGACGCAACGGCCGCAGATGAGATCACGCAGCTCCTCACAGATACGGGACAACTTCTCCAGTAATCGATATGTCTGACGCGAAAAGAAGTGCGCTCGGTGGTGCAATGAAGTCAAAGCAGCGCCGGAATGCTGATGTACAGGAAGCAGAGGATGCCGCAGCCGAAGAGCGTGACCAGACACCTGTACAGCTAAACGTGCGTGTACCGGCCTGGCTAAGAAAGGAGCTCAACCTTCACAAAATACGCAGTGAGGAAACGATTGAAGAGGCTGTACAAGAAGCTCTACGTAACTACCTAGATGTCTAACTCTATTGCTCTTCTACCTCGATACCCTTAAACACCTTGGATTCCACAACGGAAACCCTCTTACTGATCGGTATCGGCATCAAGTTTTTTGTTCTTCCCCTCGCCTGGGTTTTTTCTCTTGCCTACTCATGGCGCTCGTTAACACCTTCAGGAATTAAAGCCGACCCTGTCCCTTTCGCAGTCTTTGCAATGACGACAGGCGCCGTGATACTCACTTGGGGCAACATCATTCGCCCGGATACCTTCATCATAGGGCTAGGCGCAACTTTGATATTCTTTCTCCTCGCAGTGGGACTATGGAAGGTGTCAAGGTTGCGAAACCCCGACAACAGGTAATAATCAGACCGGAATAGGCGGCGCTCACCTACAGAAACCGGCGCACGGTTACAAAGAGCTCGGCCTGATCGGAGCTGTCCCGCGTTCGGTTGATCGTGATCCGATCAGACTGGTAGTTGATGCCGTCGAAGGATGCGCCCGGAAACCGGCCCTTAGTGACAGATACCGCAAAGTCTCCAGGCGTGACCGTCACGCCGGCCGGCGCTACAAGGTCGTCTCCGGAGATCGTCCAATCCCCCTGATAGACGACATCTAAATCCTCCGGAATGCCGGCAAGGTCAAACTGCCCCATTCGTGCGTGAGCGACCACCTGTGTAGACGTCCCCACAGGCTGCCAACTTCCATTGCGGTAGCTGTAGAGCCCGTTTCCGGCGACGATAAGAACGCCCTCCGGTGCTCCTCCACCGCTTAGACGATCGGTGCCCTCGTATACGCAGATTTGCGGCTGACACGATAGCTGATCACTCATGACGTATGACGTTATTGCATGGGGATGAGCGGGTCAGTCCAGTATCTTTGAGACGCGTTCTCGTGTCCGCTTGACGTAAGACGGCAGCCGTGTAGGAACGGCCGCATTCACGGTACGCAGCTCCGGAATGTTTACAGCGAGATTCGTGGGGCTTGCTTTGGCTGCAAACGCCTCAAGGTCATCAATTGCAGCTTGCAAGTTCTCCATTGCGTCACAGACAGCCGATTCCAACTTCGCGGCCTCCTTTCGCGCCTCTACCTGGAGACGCTTCCGCTCATCCCTGATCGTTTCACGCCACTCGGCTTCCGCTTCCTCCGCACGGCGCGCATAAGACGCCTGAAGCTCCTGCTTCCGGTCAGCCTTCTCCTCGAGGGCGCGGGCATCAGCGAGAAGTGCCTCCGCCTCATCTGGGTTTCCGCCGGCGTTGGCGATGGATTGGGCTTCGTCTCGCTTCTCCTGTGCCTCTGCCGTCAGTTCCTCTACCTGCTCGTTTGAGGTTTCGGCCTGCTCGGTGGCTTTCTGCATCGTGGCATGCGCCTTTTGCGATGCCTTCGTTTCTGCGGGGCTATACGTGTCCATGCGGTTCTCGGTACGGTCAGACATATTCAACAAATGGTGTGGGGCGCTGCCTAAGCATCCTGAGAGGCGCGAAGAGATTGCGCCTTGATCGCTCGGACCTTCTCATCAAGCGATAGCCCGGCGCGCTCTTCACGCGTTAACGCATCGTAGGGCGTCACACTGGAAAGGGCTTCCCGCTCGGCCTGGCGGTCCTTCTCTTCCTGCCGGCGTCGGGCCTTCTCGTCTTGACGGATTGCGTCGAGCTTCTCCTCATGGCTCAGGTTCGCCCGTGTCTCCCGGTCCATCATCGACCACCGGCCTGTATCCTGAACCGTCGGGGTGTGGTACTTCGCCACGTCCTCGAGCGCGTCGACGGCCTCGGCTCCAATGGTCTGCATGAGGGCGTCTGTGTCTGCCTGCAAGACGTGCCAGGCAAACCGCGGGAGATCGGCTGAATCAGAAGCGACAGCCACGTCTACGGACGGTACGGGCGTGTTTGCCGCAAACGCCTCGGCAACGTCGGCACCAAACAAGTGAAATAGAGCTTTCTCAGGGTCCATCGGCTCAGAACTCATAAGCAGAAAAGGCAGCGTCACGCAAGGGCATCCACAGCCGCCGGGTCGAAAACATCCGACGTTACCAAAGCGTCCTCCGGTATTCGCCAGCGGCGCCCCACTTTGAACGCCTCAAGGCGCCCGGACGTGATCCAGTCGCGGACCGTATCGGGATGCAGCTGGAGCCGCTCGCAAAGATCAGACACGGTGTAAATCTTCCCGGGCATGATTAGGAGGCGGTTGGGTTTATGGGTGGTTATGACATATAAACATATGTTATAACATATGTTCCCTAAACGACCGGGTTAAACCGGAAATCACCGGGCTTCCCACCGTATCAGAAACGGTCGTTTTTGAGACAGTGCGTGCCCGCACTTCCCGCCGGCCTGCATCGGCGATCACGATGGGTGCGACCGTTTCAGAAGTTGTATCAAAACCGATCGTATCAAAACCCGCTTACACGTCGGCTTTTGAGGCGGCTCCTGTGCTGCTGTTTGCGCTCAGCGTTCAGGCTATTTCAGGATTCCGGGGCACATCGCCCGCGGCAGAGACAACGATTAGTAACGGTGCCGGACGCAAAAATGCGGAAGACTATGGTAGCATTTCAGGGCACTCGCACTCCCCAAATGAGCGGCCGCGGCTCACCTGGTGCCGGTGTCTCGCTCCATGCGTTCCCCGTCCATATCGGCACATCCATATCGGCCGGCGGGGTGCCAGCCTCCCCCGGAGCACACTCGGGGACCCATGCCAGCCACGGCGTTGTGGGTGCGTCTCCGTCGAGTTGCTCCTCGGCACGGGATAAGCGGTTCTTTAGGCGTCTCATACGGTTCGGTTGTCTACTGCTCTATAGTTCCCAAAAACTCTCTTACCCCTTTCTTTGCACTTGCATTTCCCCCGTCATGGAAATCACCCTCTACGTATCCTTCTGTTGTGCGCACCTGAACAAAACAGGTGTCAGATCTCACCATATCCTTGAGTAGACTAACCGGAAGCAAGTAGTTTTTACTAGAGAAACTACGCTGAGAGAGGCGCTCACCATCTGCGAAAATATTGTTTTCAATACTCGGATCTCCCGGCTTAACCCGCGTCGTGGTTGATGACCTGAAACGATAAACTGTCTCATCAACCCGAATTAGAAGGGACTGGCCGCTTGCAATCGTTGCTATTTCATTGACACCAGCAGTAACAAGCACACTGTCTTTAGATACAGATGGGCCATAGACCAAACCCATACGTAAATCATCGCCGATGAAGCCAGGGCTCATCTGAACTGCTTGTTCTCCTGTGACTTTGCTTTCTGTCTTGGTAATATGGCCGGGAGATTGTGTCGCACACCCGGCCGCCATTAGCCCTATAAGCAAAACAACAGGCAAGCGCCAAAACTGGATAGTCTGATTCATCGTAGCCGAATGAGGTTAGGTGTATACGTGCATTTTTATGAGTGCTACATAGAACGATAACCACTATTGCAATATCTAGTCCGATCTCTATAATCAAACTGGCTCCTCTCGATACCTCACCACGATCGGGTGAACATGAACCGTGAGGGTCTCCGTCCATGCATTCAGCGCGTCCTCTGTGCAAAACGTCGCAACGCCTCCGTGGCCTCCATCCGGCGGCTCAGGGTCGAGGTAGACAACGGGATGCGTTGGGGTCTGCTCACTTTCTACGGCGTTCTCAGCGTCAGATAATCGGCTTTGTAAGCGTCTCATGGGTTAGGCTTGGTCAATGTGTAGGGCGTGACGCCGGGCAAGGCCGGCAAGGATGCGCATCGATGCAGCTGCATAGCCGCGGGGTGCCGTAAGAGGCTCGGTTTCCGCGTCGAGGGCGCCAATCTCCTCCGGTGTCGGCACGATCGGCGGGGCGGGAATGTCTTCCGGGTAGAGGTTCAACGCCGGCGGGGCATCGTCTTCCGGAAATACCGCGTCGAGGATCGCATGCGCCTCCACACAAAACCAGTTGTCCAACGCGGACCAACCTCCGGCCGTCCTCCATCGCGTCGGCATAAGGTCTTGAGCTGCATCCTTCGCCTTCATGTCGAAGGAATCGCCGGCCTTGTGCTTCGCTTCTACTTCGAGGAGCGTCTCCGGGCAGTCCATTGGCTCAAATACGGCCGCTTGCCAAAGGCACCAGGCTTCCGTCCACGGGCCGCGGGCTGCGGCCTCTACGTTGCTCAGTCTCTTCTCAAGGGTTGGCATGGATTGATCTGTCTACCTCAGTGTCAGGCGAGTTCAGCGCGTTCCAGAAGAAATGTGGATGCGTGGCCGGCGTATGGCCGCGTCTCTCTCGCTCCTGGCGCTCGGCTTCGGTACGCGGCGGGCCCCACAATAGGGGATCACGGCCGCTCGGTCTGAGCCGGTCTTCTACTTTGCTCAGACGTCGATCTAAATGGTTCATGGCGTTTTATGGGATCGGTTAGTTGCGTCGAGCGGAGAACGTGCTCTGGTTCTCCAGGGCTTTCTCCACGGCTTCGAGGCGCTCCTCGAGTTCATCGGCTTCTAAGACTTTCAGGTAAGTCTGTGCGGCCTGTGTGAGGCGCGTGCAGGCTTTCAGGGACATGTCTTCATCGCCCCGGTCATAGGCGTCATACATGATCCGCTCGGCCGCTTTGACGGCTCGCATCACGTAGCGGCGAAGATCCTTCGCGTCCATGTTGGCACGCCAGCGGGGCAGCGTGCACCGGTCGTCGGTGGACATAGCGTCTACAGTTCAGTGATACTTTTCGGGGTGTCTCGGCACGCTCAGGGCGCGTGCGTTCAGGTTTTTTCAGGTTCTCCGGGGTATCCCCGGGGGGCTACGCGGCAACGGCGTATGGCTCCACCTCGGGCGTCACAGCGTCCAGAATGAGGGCTACATCCCGCCGGCGGAACGCCAGGTGCCGAAGGGTTGGGCAGGTTGGCCGCTCGGAGCTCCCGCGACCGACGTCCTCGGCCGTATCCACAAGAGGAGTTACGCCTGTCGTCTCGATTGCCTCGAGGACCTCCTCTGCGCTCGTCTCCAGCTCGTCAGCCCACGCCTCAAGGGCGCCGCATACAATCCCGGCCTCCTCACTGATGCCGGCGTAATCGCCTGTCTGTGCGTCTGTGACGCGGTAATGGGGTCCGCTCATAATAGCTATGTAGCTTTCTAGATAGCTAGGTAGTCAAGTATAACCGTTATCGCATGGATACGGCTTACCATGAGGTTATCAGCAGCTCGAGTGCACCATGAGGTTTCCCTCGCGTGAGTGTCAAGTGTGTCAAGTTGGCCCGTCCTGGGGTACCCTTTTTATAGAGTCGAAAAAGTGTCCGGGGCCGGCGGCCAGCGGTGCAAGATGCTGAACGGGTGTTCAGTGTCTCCGCTGGTACCGTGGTCATGCAATAGCGGCATTTGAACACGTGCCGTGCGGTGCGTGCGCTGCGTCCGCTGGTTTTCGGCCCTTAGTCTTAAGCACCGCTATCCCCTCTTCTACCTCCACTTTTAGACTTAAGGGGGTGAAACCGGCGCACGCGGCGCACGCGGCGCACGCTATGGCGTTTCTAGCCGCTGAGGGGCGTTTTTGCCGTTCGCCGGTAGGGGTCAACCGGCGCACGCTCCAGCGTAACCGGCGCACGCCAACCGTGCGTTTGGGTTCTAACATCTGCTTGCATTGGTAGTGAGCACTCTGGCGGGGCAAAAACCGGCGCACGGCGGCGCACACCGGCGCACGCTAGAAAGGAACCTGTTCATCTTCCTCTCGGCGAAGTCTGAACTGACGATCTCTCTTTGGAGGAACGTCCTC
>NZ_PDEQ01000016.1 GCF_002554795.1 Longibacter salinarum
TCCGGGTCTTACGCAGTGGAGGAAGCTGTTGGCAAATGGCTCGCTCGATGCTATCTTGAAGGCGTCGGCTGTTGCTCATCGGTCCACACGGAGAAGTGAGTGGGTGTCCACCCTCAACCTTCGTGTGTGTCGCCGGTGATGCAACAGCCGTTTTGTATCAAATCTGAAACTGTCCGGTAGCTAGGGTTCAAGGTTCAAAGCTACCTACGGGACACGCTCATTAGAGCGTGTGTCATTTCAGCATTCCTCGGCGCGGCTGCTCCGAAGTGTGCGGGAGTATGTGGGTATGGGAGTGTGAGAGTGCGTCATTTCTCGACGATAACGCCTCGTTTCCGAGACGTGTGAGGCTGACGCGGTCCGTTTCTCGAAGTCGCACGGAACCATTCCGTGGTGGAATCAAACTGTCCGGTACCTAGAGCTCAAGGTTCAGGGTTGGTGAAGAGTCCTATGGCTGCGATCACGGTGAACGCCCCGTTTCCTGGCCCGCAAATCGTTCCTGTACGCTTTTTCCGCTTTCACACCCGCATACTTTAACACGTTCACACTTCCACACTTCCACACCTAAACCGCCCCACCGCCTGAATTAACCCAGACGATGAGGCAGACTAACTTCGCACTTCGACCTTCAAATTTCGCCTTCGCCTAGCCCCACAGGTCTTCCATGGTGTACGGGCTTCCGTTCATGGCGAAGAACGAGCCGTCCACGTAGCGGCGTTCGCGGTTCAGTTCGGCAATGCGCTCCATGTCCTCGTCCGTGAGTTGCAGATCTTTGCTGGCAAAGTTCTCCTTGATCCTTCCTTCGTTGACGGATTTCGGAATGACGGCCGTGCCGCGGTGAATCGCCCAGCTGATCAGGACCTGTGCGGGTGTCGCACCGTGGTCGTCCGCGATGCCCCCGATGACCGGATCCTCCAGCAGGATCGGCTCATCATCGGCCTTCATTCCTTTGGGCCGATCTTTCGATCCGAGAGGCGAGTAGGCCGTCAGGTGAATATCGTTCTCGCGCGCGAACTCGAGCATCTCCGTTTGCTGCAGGTACGGATGTAGCTCGACCTGATTCATCTCCGGCGCGTGGTCGGCGGATTTCATCAGCGACTCCAGTTTCGCGACCTTGAAGTTCGAGACGCCGATGTGTTTGGCGAGGCCGGCATCAACGAGATCCTCCATCGCTGCCCATGTCTCTTCGAGCGGCACATCGTCCGTGCTCAAGAAATCGTCTGGGCCCTCCGGGATGTCCGTTCCGGGTTTCAGCGCGACCGGCCAGTGCATCAGGTACAGGTCGACCGAGTCAATCTGAAGGTCATTCAGTGTTTCTTCCAGAGCCGGGCGCACGTCCTCCGGTCGATGCGAATCGTTCCAGAGCTTCGACGTGATCCAGACATCCTCGGGATCAACAATGTCGTTCTTCACGGAGTCGGCAAGAGCCCGACCGACCTCCGGCTCGTTCCCGTAAATCGGTGCGCAGTCGATGTGACGGTAACCGGCTTCAAGAGCGATCTTCACCGCTTCGTAGACCTCGCCAGGAGCCGACTTCCACGTCCCCAGGCCAAGGATCGGCATTTCGTCATCGTTCGCAAACGAAAGAGTTTTCATCGTCCAGTGGAGGCTCGTTTTTTCGAATAGAAGAACTCGGACACGTTGGCACGCTGAGTGCGCATCATCCCGACACGGTGCCCGATCAGTCATTATCCATCACTACAGAGTGCCTGAACGCATGCACTGATGAGTTGCTTCGTAACGATCTCCTTGAACGGGTTGTCCTCCATGATCTTTCTGTTACTCGCTCCCGTTCTCCAGTGACGCATGTGGAAATCGATGTCTTCGGAGCCAACTCGGATTCTTCACGCGAAAAAGTGGGCGTGCTCGGCACAAAGCGTCCCGACGCCGGTCTTCATCGCACACTGCTGGCTTCTACCACACCACGTTTCCGACTCGTGAGCGAATTCTTTTACGCCCATCTTGTCGATCTGTCACGCACATCTCCGGGCGAGGTGCTGTACGCGTTGGATCTGTTTGGAACGGTGGTGTTCGCGATATCGGGTGCCCTCGCGGCAGGCCGTCGACGCATGGACCTGTTCGGTGTCCTGGTCATCGCGGCAGTCACGGCCATCGGGGGCGGAACGACGCGTGATTTGCTTCTCGACCGTCACCCTGTCTTCTGGATCGATGACGGGGCGTATCTCATCGGAATTGCCGGCGCAGCACTTCTTACGTTTGCGTACACGAGATATATTCGCCCCCCTGAAAATGCACTTCTGTATGCCGATGCCTTCGGGCTCGCCGTCTTTGCCGTTGTCGGAGCCCGGGTCGCGGCCGATCACGGCGCCGGATCCGTCATTGTCGTGTTGATGGCGGGGATCACTGCGACGGTCGGTGGGATGATCCGGGACGTGTTGTGTGATGAAACGCCGCTTATCCTCCGGCGAGAAATTTACGCCACGGCGGCACTCGGTGGCGGAGCTTTGTATCTCGGCCTTCAGTACATGGGCATCGCACCGTGGAGCGCCGCAACGCTGACGATTATAGCGGTAACGGCAACGCGCCTGGCCGCACTGCGGTGGACGTTGCATCTGCCGTCGTACCAGATCGACGATGAGGCGAAGGGAAAAACGGCGACCACGGAAGACGTACCCTCGCCGAAGGGACGAGCATAGCCGTTCACTTCGCTCGCCGCTGTCGGCTTTTTCGGACTGATGTGCCTCTGTTGGGGGGCGCAGGGCTGGCGATTCGCTACCGTGGCGCGGGATGATCGGTGGGGCGGTCAACGGTTGACTGCTGAACGGCACCGCCCGCAATGACATGTGCCGGAGACGTAATCTTCGACGGACAGCGGTGTCTATTGACGGGAACGTATCGACTCTGTCGCACCTCGGTCCCTCATGGGTGCAACCCCGACACTACCTGTCAATTTGGTGGCTCCACACTTTCTTCAATGGTCTATTTGGTGTCGTGGAGCACGTCAAAGATACGCTTATTTTTGCAGGGGGAGGCGGCGGTGACGCGCTGGCGGCTCTCATGGTCGCAGACGCGTTTGGCCTCGATCCAAAGCGAACGGCCTTCGCGACGCTCGTCTGGGAGCGCACGTTGTTTGACCCCGAGCCGGGACCCCGCGCGCCGGAAGACTTCGAAGCGATCCAGGCGGTCGGTGAGCATAACCACCGCATCACGGCCTCAAGTCGCCTCCGTGGGGATCGGACGACCTTCGTCCCGCGACTCGCCGAGTCGTTTGGTGTGTCGTACTACCTGATGGATGTGACCCGTGGCCCGGAGCGCGTTCGGACGCAGATCTCGGAGCTGCAGCAACGTCTCGGTTTCGACCGGGTGCTAGTCGTTGACGTAGGCGGGGATATTCTCGCACGCGGTCACGAGGAGATGCTGCGGAGCCCGCTCGCCGATGGTCTTGCTCTTGCCGGCACGCATGACCTGGATGCGGACGTGCGCGTCATCGTCACTGGGCTCGGCCTCGACGGCGAGCTGTCGGAGCAGGATGTCGCGGATGTGCACGCCGACCTGATTGAGGGCAACGACGATCTTACGACCGGCACGATCACGCCGGACACCGCTTCTCGATTTGCTTCAGCATTCCGTTGGTTGCCCTCCGAAGTGTCGGGACTCACGACGGCCGCCGCGCTCGGGCACCGGGGCACAGCCGAAATTCGGAGCTCCGGTCTGCGGGTCGAGCTGTCGGACGAGAGCTGCACGGTCCGAAGTTTTGCGCACGACGATGTGTACCAGCGGAATGAGATCGCGGCGGCGTTCGAGGGGATCTGCTCGATCGAGCAATGCGAGACCGTGCTCCAGGACTTTGGGCGGACGTCGGAGTTGGAGTATGAGCGACGGTCGCGCGACCGCCTGGAAACCACGGTCGAGTCGCGCACGATGAAGTCGCTACCACTGGAGGAGTTGGAGGCAGATCTGATCGACTATTCGGCCACCGTCCAGGAAGAGGGCGTGCAGTACTTGAGTATTCGCCGGATTGCGAAGGTACTCGATCTGCAGCGACATGAACTGGAATCGTTCAAGACCTATCTCGCTGAAAATCACGCAGATCGATTCCAGCCGCCGATCTGGACGTGCTCGGCATCTGCCAATGCCGGTCAAACCGATCCGGGCCGGTCGATCGGTTTCGCTCAGGTTGGCGGTCAGGGATAGTTGAGGTGTGAACGTATGGAAGGGGAATGTGTGAAAGGGGAGGGCACCGTCCCCTGCATTTCTATCGAACGCCCACCGTCGCACGGCCGTGCGACGGTGCGTGGGAATCGGACGACCCGTAGTTCTGAGCCTACTCCCTAAATTTATGCCTCAACCGCCGTGTCGCTCTACCAGAAAATCTTTGCTCACGGGCTGGCTCTAGGCGACGACGCGCAGCATCGCGTCTACGCCGACAGGAAGCAGGAGATGTTTGCCGATCTGTCGGGGACGGTGGTCGAAATTGGACCGGGGACGGGTGTCA
Organism: Longibacter salinarum; assembly: GCF_002554795.1. Taxonomy (NCBI): domain Bacteria; kingdom Pseudomonadati; phylum Rhodothermota; class Rhodothermia; order Rhodothermales; family Salisaetaceae; genus Longibacter; species Longibacter salinarum. Next base: position 4,454 of record NZ_PDEQ01000016.1, read on the forward strand.
ATATTCCATATCTTCCGGATGGAATTCGGTGGCTGGGTCTCGAACCGAATCTCCACATGCACGACTTTCTGCGTAAAAAGCTCGGAGACCGCGATATCGATGCGGAGATTCTTGAGCGATCGATTCAAGAATCCGGTCTCGCGGACGCGAGCGCCGATTTCGTCATCAGCACCCTGGTGCTTTGCTCCGTTCCTGACGTTCCAGCTGCTATCGCCGAGATTCGACGCATCCTCAAGCCTGGTGGCTCCTTCCTCTTCATCGAACACGTCGCGGCTCCTCCGGGCGACTGGCTTCGGGTGGTTCAGTCCGGCATCCGTCCGGTCTGGCGACCACTGGGCGATGGCTGCTGTCCGGATCGCGATACGGGGAAGATGATCGAAGAAGCCGGATTCTCGTCCGTCGAATATGAGACGTTTCGAACGGGGCTTCCCGTCGTGTCCCCGCACATCGCTGGCCGAGCCGTGCGGTGATGACGGCATCATGCAACCGGTGCACTCGTGCGGAACCCTCGACGCTCGGTTGACTAAACCCCACGATTCCGTCAGTCGGATTGAAAGTGGGTCGGCGTTCTGGCGGAAGATGAGTTCGTTCGGTTCGATACCCAAAGGGAATATGCAAGGTGTTCGGTTGTTGTGGGGACTTGTGATGGTCCTCCTGTTAGCGGGATGCAACTCAGAGGTGCAATCGCAAGAAGTATCGCCGCCGCAGCGTCCGGCGGTGTCCGACACGGCGGCGATCAACCAGGAGATCGCCTCGTCGCGGCAGAATGCCATCACGCGTGCGGTGGCAGCGGTCTCGCCTGCCGTTGTGAACGTGAACGTGATCGAAGTTCGTCGTGTGCGCGATCCGATGGCGAGCTTCTACGACGATCCATTCTTCCGCAACTTCCTCCGCCGGCCGCGTGTCCGAGAGCAACAGGTGGAGAGCGTAGGCAGCGGGTTCATCATCTCGCCGGATGGCTACGTCGTCACAAATGACCACGTGGCGGGGAATGCCACGAAAATCGATGTTTTCCTGCCGGATGGACAGACCCTACCAGCAGAACTGGTCGGAAGCGATGCCGCAACCGATCTCGCGCTTCTGAAGGTCGAACCGGAGGAGGCGCTTCCGTACCTCGCCTTCGACACGACGTCGACCCCGATCGTTGGTGAATGGGTGATTGCGCTCGGGAATCCGTTTGGGCTGTTCGAGTCGGCGGAGCCATCCGTTACGGTTGGTGTCGTGAGCGCGAAGGACCGCAACTTGCAGTCCGGCCGTCGCGGACGTCTGTATCGCGACATGATCCAGACGGATGCGGCGATCAATCGGGGCAACTCGGGCGGACCGCTCGTGAGCGCGACAGGAGAGGTTATTGGCGTGAACACAGCGATTTACAGCGAGTCCGGTGGTTCCATCGGCATCGGCTTTGCCGTTCCGGCCCGGAAAGCGTTCCGAATTATTGAAGAGCTTCGGGAAAACGGTCGCGTCGATCGGTCGTACTACACGGGTCTGTACCTGACGACCGTCACGCAGCGCATCGCCAACATCCTGGAGCTGGACCGGGCGCGAGGCGTGCTGGTTCGCGACATCGATCCGAGCTCGCCGGCGGACGATGCAGGTCTTCAGGCGTACGACATTATCATCGGCATCAACGGAGAGAGGATCGACACGCAGGATGACTACGTCGCTCGCGTGTATGACTACCGTCCCGGCGACGAAATCCAGATGCGCGTGCTGCGCGACGGCCAAACCCTGACGCTTCCGTTGCGCCTCGGCCGCCAGGAATAACGCATCACCCTCATCCCCCACACCCCACACCTCATACCTCACACCCCACACCCCACACCTCATACCTCACACCCCACCCAATGCGTCCCCTCATCGTCTTGCTCATTGTCGCTGCATTCGTCGTCGGTTGCACGCCGTCCGGATGCCGCCGGGAGCAGGATCCGGCGCTCATGCCCGCCGACTCAACGTCTCGTGCCCTTGCTCAAGAGGCGCCCGTTGATTCACTCGCGTTGGCCTGGTCGGCAGGAGGGACGGACGACGAGCCGATGGCCTTTCCGCGAACGGTGCGCTTTCTGCCGGAGGGTGATCTTGTCGTGAGCGACGCAGAGCGGAACGTAGTCTATCGGTACACACGGGAGGGCGAGCATGTCGCGACGCTGACGCCGGAGGGTCTCGACGTGCCGTACCTGGCGGGTGTCCGTGGCGATACGCTCGTCATTTTCAACGCGGGAGCCGACCGGTTTGACCTCATTCTGAACGGTCAGCGCATCGACGACGCATCGACGCCCCTCCAGCGTCCGTCGGATCAGTCCCTCGCGTACGCCGTCGCCACCGACACCGCGCTGTACGCAAAGGTAGTCGGCGCCGACATTGCAAGTACGCTCGGTCGCGTGGCACCGTCCGGCCAGATGTCGCCGGCGATGGAGCTTCCAGGGCCGTTCTGGAGGCATGCCGGGTTTCTGCGCGTCTGGGATGACCGTCTCGTCAGCCTGACCGGCTATCGTCCGGTCGTAGACCTTCTGCCGCTACCCGGACTCGACGCCCGGCCGGATACCCTGGCTCTCACCGGGTTCGATTCGCCGATGCTTGAGCGCAGCTACCGCTTCCTCCGGGGCGATGTCGACAACGCTCCAGTGCTCACGGCTTCGGCAGCTCCGGCGGGCGACCGGCTCTATGTCCTGAATCTGCGGCCGACGAATATGCGTGTCGACATTTTCGATCGGGAGGGGCAGCTCCAGCGTGTGCTGTCGGGGGCGGGCGTGGACCCGGGAACTAGCTTTTATCCCCGGGACCTCGACGTTCGCACTTCGGGGGACACCGTGGACATCGCTGTGGCACTTACGCTGCCATCGCCGCAGCTTCGCCTCTACCGCTGGATTCGTGAAGACTCCCTGCGCGCCACAACGGACACGACGACGCTCGCGCGGTAGGCGGTATCGGGTGTTCTCATGTCGTTTCAACTTCAAAATATCGGTGTCTCAGACGGTCTCCGTTTAGCGGATCCGCCAGCTCCCGACAGTCGTCGGGACAAGCCTCAGCACGAGAACGTTTGAGAACCTGTTTGGTGGACAGCCTTCGGAGATTCAAAGATCCGGACCTCCCCACGGTCGGTCCTCGCGCCGCCTGCAATACACGGATGGGTTGAACTCGCGCACCGCGTCTAGGTCGTTATCGCGGAAGGACCGGCTCAGGTCTGCGAATAGACATGAACGGCCGCTCTTACGTTTTCACGACTCATCCGCCGAACAGGTTGTGACCGTATAACGTGGGTACGTTTTTCTGCCCAGATCAAGGCAGCTGAGTCGGCATCGCTAGGTCACCTCGACATTGTCATTCCGAAAACGTATTAGGGGCCACTCGACCCACAGAAGACGTACATCCAAACACGAAAGCCCGGACCGCCTGATTATTGGCGATCCGGGCTGTAACGTTTTACGGCTTCAACTAGAAGTAGTAGCGGAAGCCAATGCCTCCACCGAGATCCGCATCGGTTTCGGGCACGAGGTTGAAGCGTGGCGTGAGCTGGGCGTAGAGTTCGAAGCGCGGGTCAACCAGCAGGTTTAACCCGATTCGGCCACTGATTCCGAGCACCGCATCTTCGTCATCCGCATCGATGTTTGGGTTGTTATCATCAATTCCATTGTCGAGGAACCCGATATAGGCACCTGGACCGTAGAATAGCTCCAGGCCATCGACATTTTCGGCGTTGATCGGTCGGCTAAACTGGGCGTGTGCGTTGAAGAAAAAGAAGTCGTCGAGGTCCCAGGCCGCCAGAAAGTCGTACGACGGGGCGTTATCATTATGAAGTTTAAGGGTCACACCGGCCGGCGAACCCACCTGTCCTCCGAGGCCGACAGATCCTCCCGTTCGTTGAGCAAGACTGTCACCGGGGCCGAATGTGGCTCCGATCAAGAGCAAAGCGGTGGCGATGCAAGCAACGCGGTGGAAGAGTGTCATTATGAATGTTGTGGTCAGGGAAAAAGATGTTTGAAGCGCATCCTGTGGGGAGCGCTGTGCCACGTCATGGGAAGGGCGCCCGGTGGGGTGGCCTGGGAGGAGAGAGATCCCTGTATCGGTCCCTTCTCGGTGGCGAGAGGCAAGTGAAGTGCCTCATCCGGTCCGACGTATGAGGTGGGAGGAAAACAGGTCCGTTTAAAGGAAACGAATGGGTGAAGCGTCGGCGGCACGAACGAAACCCTCTCGTTTCGTGGCGGGACACTCCACCGTTTGGCTAGATCAATGACAACCAAGCGTTGCGGCACCGTTGCGGCTCACAGGGGAACAGCGAATTATACGTCGCGTGACACCGAGCGCTAGCGTCGGGTACCGAACACGGAATCTCTGCGTCGGCCCGCTGCCCACTCTTTCCGTCTCCGGTCGTACGAACTCCTTGCGTTATGGCACGCCTGTCTCCAGATGCTCCCCCGCCCGATATTTCGACGATTGGTGAATTGAAGGCGTCGGGTTACACGGTCCGGTCCGTGAAGTCCGAGATGCGTGCAAACCTGATGGCGAAGCTCCAGTCAGGGGAGGACATCTTCCCCGGAATCATTGGATACGATCGTACCGTGATTCCGCAAATTCAGAACGCGATTCTCGGGAAGCATGACATTATTCTTCTCGGGTTGCGAGGGCAGGCCAAGAGCCGGATTATTCGTATGCTTCCGAGCCTTCTGGACGACTACATTCCCGTTCTCGAAGGCACGCCCCTGAATGAGAACCCCTTCGCGCCCATAACGAAGCAGGGGCGAGACCTTGTCGACGAGCACGGTGACGACGCCCCGATTGCCTGGATGCCGCGGTCGGACCGGTACGGCGAGAAGTTGGCGACGCCGGACACGACCATAGCGGATCTGATTGGTGACATTGATCCGATCAAAGCGGCCAATCGGCGTCTCACGTATGCAGACGAAGAGGTGATTCACTTCGGGATTATCCCGCGTACGAATCGGGGGCTCTTTGCGATCAACGAGCTGCCTGACCTGCAGCCTCGTATTCAGGTCGGTCTGCTCAATATCATGGAGGAGCAGGACATCCAGATCCGTGGGTTCAACGTTCGCTTCCCGATGGATGTGATGATGGTGTTCTCTGCGAACCCGGAGGATTACACGAGTCGCGGCAACCTGATCACGCCGCTAAAAGACCGGATCGACAGCCAGATCATCACGCACTACCCGCGTACGATCGACGTCGGGATCGAGATTACGGAGAAAGAAGCCTGGCAAGATCGAGCGACCGAGAGCGACGGGCTGGCCGTGGACGTCCGTGTGCCACACTACTTCCGTGAGATTATCGAGCAGGTCGCGTTCGAAGCGCGTGAGAGTGAGTACATCGACCAGAAATCCGGCGTCTCCGTTCGCGTAACGCGGGCCGCGCTGGAAGACCTAATCTCTGCGGCGGAACGTCGGGCGCTGATCAACCAGGAGACGGAGACGACTGTCCGCATCGGTGATCTGATGCACATCGAGCCAGCGATTACCGGGAAGGTCGAACTCGTTTATGAGGGTGAGCAAGAGGGTGCCCAGAACGTGGCGTTGACGCTGATTGGCCGCTCCGTCCGGACGATTTTTACCCAGTACTTTCCCGATCCGTCCGACAAAGAATCGGGCCGCCCGGCGTATCGAGAAGTTCTGAGCTGGTTCTCGAAAGGAAATGCCATCGATCTCGAACAGGATCTTTCGTTTACAGATTACGCCCAGCGTCTTGACCAGGTTGAGGGACTCAAGTCCCTCGTCGACACGCACACGAGCCCGGGAAGCCCATCGGAGACGGCCTCAATGATGGAGTTCGTTCTGGAGGCATTGCACCAGAATTCGTTGATCGGCAAGGAGTTCGACGACGGTTCGCAGTCGTACAACGACATCATGGGCTCCGTGCTTGGCAACTTTGGCCCCCCGGACGATTCCGATTTCGACGATGAAGACGATCCTTTTGACCGATATCGATAGCTGGTCGGGCGCTCATCCCCCAGAGCTTACCCGCTTGTCTGTACCGAGAGTCGAGTCGCCTCAGTGCGCATCGCAAACTCCTCCCCATCCTGATGTCGGAATTAGACGTTCGCATCCGAAAAGCCACGCCGGACGACGCCGATGTTCTGGTCACTCTGATTCGTGAGCTGGCTGAATACGAAAAACTACTGGACGAGGCGGAGCCAGATGCCGATCGGCTGCGCGCTCAACTCCACGAAGACGCGCAACCGCGATGCGAAGCGCTCATTGCCGAAACCGTCGGAGAGGAGGGGGAGCCCGTCGGCTTCGCGCTGTTCTTCGCCAACTACTCGACCTTCCTCACGCGCTTCGGCATCTACCTCGAGGATCTGTTCGTGCGCCCCGAATTTCGGGGACAGGGCGTCGGCTTTCGTCTGCTACGCCGTGTCGCGACGATCGCTGCGGCGCGCGGGTGCGAGCGGATGGACTGGGCCGTTCTCAACTGGAATACGCCCGCCATCGACTTCTACCGCCAAATCGGCGCCGAACCGCTCGACGACTGGACGACGATGCGCCTCACGGGTGACGCGATCCACAGCCTGGCCGGAAAAGGTGGAGACGATTGAAGGTGTGAAGGTGTGAACGTGTCGAGGCGTGAACGTGTGGATGTTTGAGAATGAACCACCGTCGCACGGCCGTGCGACGGTGGTTTGCCTTGAACCCTGAACCCTGAACCCTAGCTACCGGACAGTTTCAGATTTGATACAAAACGGCTGTTGCATCACCGGCGACGCACACGAAGGTTGAGGGTGGACACCCACTCACTTCTCCGTGTGGACCGATGAGCAACAGCCGACGCCTTCAAGATAGCATCGAGCGAGCCATTTGCCAACAGCTTCCTCCACTGCGTAAGACCCGGA
>NZ_PDEQ01000017.1 GCF_002554795.1 Longibacter salinarum
CCTTGTATCTTGAACTTGGTGCTGTAGCTCGATCACACCTGGGTCATCGAGACCGCTGTGGAGCAGGGGCGCAGCACCGTCTTCCGTACTGAAGCCCGAACAGTTGATGGAGCCCGTGGCACCATGTGCCGGGGAGCTCGAATGCGACAAGGAGGGGCCCTCAGAACGGACCTTCACGAACCGATCCGGACCTTCCCTCCGGACGAACCGACGGATACAGTATGTCATACTACGGACTGGATATCTCAAAAGACCATCTCGATCTCGCTACCGTGGAGGGAGCCATCGGGCGCTTCCCGTACACGCCCGACGGAATCGACCACGTGCTTGACCACCTGACGCACGGCGCGCGAACAGAGGCTTCCGTCGCCCTCCTCGTGATGGAGGCCACCGGCGGCCTGGAGCATGCCGTGGCGGCCGCGCTCGCCGCGGCCGGTCTTCCAATCGCCGTGATCAATCCGCGGCAGGTGCGCGACTTCGCCCGCGCGACCGGACGGCTGGCCAAGACCGACGAGATCGATGCCACCGTGCTTGCTCTCTTCGCTGAACGCGTGCGCCCGGAGGAGCGGCCCTTGCCCGACGAGGAGCAGCGCGCCCTCTCCGCTCTTGTAACGCGTCGCCGGCAGCTTCTACAGATGCTCTTGGCCGAGAAAAACCGACGGCGCCGCGCCGACCGCGTCGTCCTGCCCGACCTGGAGGCGCACATCGCCTTCCTGGAAGGGCGTCTGGATCAGACCGACCGCGCGCTCCGCGAGGCCATCGAAACGAGCCCCGTCTGGCGCACCGGCGACGACCTCTTGCAGAGCGTACCGGGGATCGGCCCCACTGCCAGTGCCACGCTTCTGGCCGAGGTGCCGGAACTGGGCCGGATCTCGCCAAAAGAAATCGCCGCCCTCGTTGGCGTGGCCCCGTTCAACTGCGACAGCGGAAAATACCGCGGCACCCGACGCATCTGGGGCGGACGGGCCTCCGTGCGCCGGGCTCTCTACATGGCCACCCTCGTTGCGGTCCGCTACAACACCGTGCTTCGAGCACACTACGAGCAGCTCCTCGCGCGAGGGAAGGCCAAGAAGGTCGCCCTCGTCGCCTGCATGCGCAAACTGCTCGTCTGGCTCAATGCCATCATGCGCGAACAAGAGCCGTGGAATCCAGATTATCACGGCCTCACCTCTTGATCTTTAAGACAGTTGCTCCATA
>NZ_PDEQ01000018.1 GCF_002554795.1 Longibacter salinarum
GCGCTCTTATTATGCCAAGCACAAGTAGAAGGGATGTTTTTTCTGGGTCTGTGCGTGAGTACATGTGACTCTGGGCAGAGGGCATAGCTCCTCTGTTCGCCCTATATCGACGCATGAGGGCGGTAGAGCGTCCGCGTAAGGAACTGGCTAGGCGCGTGCACCGAACGGACGATACTCTCTGGGATCGGCTGTCGTCGGCCGGAGCCGTCGCAGCAGTCAGCGTACCGTTTCGGTCCTGTTCTGGAGCGGCGCGTCGAAGGGACGAGCGTGTGCCGGGGCTACAGGCCTACGGCACCGCGCATGATGCATGTCGATCTTCTTTGAGGGGAAGACCACAGAGGTCCTCCCCGTGAAGAGATCATCGCAGTGTGTCGGTCCTCTCCGACGCGCAGCGCGCCAGATCTTCAGCGGGTGACATGTGGAGCGGGGAGCCGGTGTAGAACGAGGGGAAGTTGGAGAATCGTCGGAGTCCGGGCACGCAGTCCGCTTATGCGGTCTGCGCGTATTGACTCTCACAGGTGGAGAAGCGCTCGGGATCGAAGGCATCGCCGCTGCAGGCGAGGCTGTGCAGCATGCAGAGGAACTTGCGCATGACCGCGACCTTCGCCTTTGAGCCAATCATGCCCTCCTCGCGTTTGCGATGGTAATACCCGCCGTAGAGGAAGCGCCGCCGGAGCACTGGGAAGACCGTTTGCCCCAGGATCTTGCGCAGTAGCGGCCGCCCCTTCTTTGAGAGGCGCGTTTGCCCCCGGTAGCTGCCGCTTTGCCGCTCTCGCAGGTTGAGGCCTGCATACCGGAGCACCGCACGCCTGGACCGAAAGTCGGTGAGCGGGCCGGTCTGACCGGCCACGCGGGTGAGGTTAAAAAGCGTGAGGCCCTTGAGGTGATCGAGGGCCGGAAGGTCGCCAGAGGCTTTGAGCTGCTCCCCGAGTTGTTCGATCTGCGTGCGCACACGCTTGCGCCGGGCGACCAGCCGCTCGTAGTCGCTCCATAACGTGCGAAGGCGGTCCACGAGCAGATCGACCTCAGCGGTCGTCTTGGCATAGCGGACCGACTGCTCGGCTCGATCGAAGAGGTGCTCCAGCGTCGCGAACCGGGCATGTACGCGCCGCTTCACGACGGCCGTAAAGCGGCCATATCCGGCGCGGACGATGTGGTACGGGTTGAAGGCGTACGCCT
>NZ_PDEQ01000019.1 GCF_002554795.1 Longibacter salinarum
AGAAGCTGTTTGGCGGATTAGGTAACGCGGCGGATCATGAGTCTAATCATGGCCACTCGGACCATGGCTTCTGACATTTCAGGAAGACGTTCATAGTCTCGAATGAGGCGACGATAGCCGCCAAACCAGCCAAATGTGCGCTCAACCACCCACCGTTTTGGAATGGGCGCGAACCCGGAGCGGTCGTCGTCTGACTCAACGATGGAGAACAACCACTCGAAGCACCGCCACACGAGCCCAGACGGAAGGCCCTCGTAGCCGCTATCGGCAAAAATCATCTGTAGGCGGGGTACCTTTCCGAGGAGTTGCTGCAGGACCGTTGGGGCTTGTTGGCCGTCATGCTCGTTTGCTGGGTGAACCACGACGGCGAGCAGAAATCCCAGGGTGTCGACGATCACATGGCGTTTTCGTCCAGTCACGTGCTTGCTGGGATCCCGACCGCGTGCCGGGCCGGCTTGCCGTTCGGTGTTCACCGACTGCGTATCGATGACCGCGGCACTGGGGCTCGGGGAGCGTCCTTCCGCAACCCGAGCTGCACGCCGAATCCGGTCACAGAGGCGCTGAAGCAGGTTGAGTCGCCGCCATTTTCGGAAATGATAGTACACGGTCTGCCAAGGCGGGTAGTCAGAGGGGAGCATACGCCACTGCGACCCGGTTTTTACCACGTAGAAGATCGCGTCCAGCATCCGCCGGGGGTCATGCTTGTCAAATCGAAAACGATCAAAGATGGGCATGACCCGTTTCCATTGTGCGTCGGTCAAATCAGAGGGATAGGTTCGGTCCATCGCTCTGAGTCGGTCTTGTGAGCGAGTCTGCTTCACTCATAAGACGAGGACCGGCGCTTTTCTGTTGAATGGCCCGGTTCGAATCGATCCGCCAAACAGCTTCT
>NZ_PDEQ01000020.1 GCF_002554795.1 Longibacter salinarum
AAGCGCAGCCCCTCCTCCAGCGCGACCGGCTGGATCAGGTCCACCTTAAACGTCGCGTTGTCGCCCGGCATCACCATCTCCACGCCGTCCGGCAGCTGAATGTCGCCGGTCACGTCCGTGGTCCGGAAGTAGAACTGCGGGCGGTAGCCCTTGAAGAACGGCGTGTGGCGCCCGCCCTCCTCTTTCGACAGCACGTACACCTCGCACTCAAACTTCTTGTGCGGCGTCACCGAATCTTTCTCGGCCAAGACCATCCCGCGGTGCACCTCATCCTTCTTGATGCCGCGAAGCAGAATGCCTGCGTTGTCGCCGGCTTCGCCTTCGTCGAGCGTCTTGTTGAACATCTCGATGCCGGTCACCGTGGAGGTCATCTTGTCCTCCTGCATGCCGACGATGTCGATCTCCTGCCCGGTCTCCACCCGGCCACGCTCGATGCGTCCGGTCACCACCGTGCCGCGACCCGTGATCGAGAAGATGTCCTCGACCGGCATCAGGAACGGCTTGTCGATGTCGCGCTCCGGCGTGGGGATGTACTCATCCACCGCGTCCATCAGCTCCATCACCTGGTCCATCGCGCCTTCGTCGCCCTCGAGTGCCTGCAGCGCCGAGCCGCGGATCACCGGAATCTCGTCGCCCGGGAACTCATACTCTTCCAGAAGCTCGCGCACCTCCATCTCGACGAGCTCGAGGAGCTCCTCGTCGTCGACCAGGTCGACCTTGTTCATGAAGACCACCAGGTACGGCACGCCAACCTGACGGGCAAGCAGGATGTGCTCGCGCGTCTGCGGCATCGGGCCGTCGGTGGAGGCGACCACGAGAATGGCGCCGTCCATCTGCGCCGCGCCCGTCACCATGTTCTTGACGTAGTCGGCGTGGCC
>NZ_PDEQ01000021.1 GCF_002554795.1 Longibacter salinarum
CATCGAGCGAGCCATTTGCCAACAGCTTCCTCCACTGCGTAAGACCCGGAGGCGGAACCTGACCCGCTTTTGTGCGGGCCTTTACGAGGCCGAGCATGTGCACCTGCCCAAGATCGCCGACCGGTGCTTCGGGCGCGCCCAACAGGCAAGCAAGACCCGGCGCTTGCGCCGCTTTCTAGCCAACGAGGCCGTTCGGCCCGGCGATTGGTACCGGCCGGTGGCACGCTCGCTGCTGAAGGCTGCAGCCGCCGCCGGTCCGGTTCGCCTGTTGATCGACACGCTGCATTTGACCGGGGAACGGCGCCTGCTTGTGGCCGCGGTCGCGTTTCGTCGCCGGGCGCTTCCGGTTCTGTGGCGCGTGCACGCCACCTCGGGGGTGACCGGCCAAGACCTGCAGCGCTGCTTCGTGCACGAATTGGCCGCGCTCGTTCCCGAGGAGGCCGAGGTGATCGTGATCGGGGACGGGGAGTTTCACTGTGTCTCCCTGCTTCAGGCGGTGCAGAAGGCGGGATGGACGTACTGCGTGCGCCTGCATGCCGATACCTTCGTTCGTGCGTTCGTTCGCGAGGACGTT
>NZ_PDEQ01000022.1 GCF_002554795.1 Longibacter salinarum
GCTCGTATCTGGAAGACAACCTGGCCATTGATTTTGCTGTGGGCACGCAGTGGTTGAATGCGACGCCCCAGGCAGGAACCCTCTTCCCGAGTGAGCAACGGGAGGTAACCGTTGGGTTTGCGCCTCAAGGCTTGCCCCTGGGCACCTACCGCGGCACGCTCCGCTTCATGGCAGAGAACCCATCGACGGCAAGCGTAGCCGTGCCTGTCACGTTCGACTTCAGCGGAGCACGCATAGGCGGCATCGCGTTTCGCGATGGGAACCGCAATGGCGAGCGCGATGCCTCCGAATCCATCCTTAATGGCATTGAGGTTGAACTCATCGAAGATACGAATGCCAACGGACAGCGCGATCCGGGCGAGCCGGTGGTTGGAACGCAGACCACGTCGCAGAGCGGTACGAGCACAACAGCGCAACCCGGGCGTTATCGCTTCATCGGCGTTGATCCGGGCACCTATCTGGTGCGCTACGTCGCAAACCGGG